>JAETOX010000208.1 GCA_021771575.1 Bacteroides sp.
CACGACCTCTGTCTTAAGCTTGTTCACCAAACTTGTTCGATTTTCATATAGTATATTGAGTTGGTAAACAGCGTCCGGCCGGACTGTCCCCAAAATCCCCGCCGCTGCCCTCTCACACCGCCGGAACCGACGCCATAACCGTTTCCGGTGTATCGATCACGCATTTGAATCTCAGACAGCTTCCCAGAGAAGCCAGGCATCGACAAGAAGGAGCGATTATTATGTGTTTTAATTATCCGAATGGAATGACTTACGGCGGCGCCCCCGGAGGCGGCGAGCCGGATCCGGCCGCATACGACGCGCGCAGATATCCCGGAGCGAATTGCTGCAACTGCTGCAACCGCGGTCCGACCGGACCGCAAGGTCCCATGGGGCCTCAGGGACCGATGGGACCCATGGGGCCGCGAGGCTGCCAGGGCCCCCGGGGACTCACAGGACCGACCGGTTCAATGGGCCCTCAGGGTTATGTAGGACCCACAGGTGCAACTGGACCCACTGGACCGGTCGGCTATCCCGGGCAACCCGGACCGATGGGGCCCACTGGGCCGACAGGACCGGCAGGGGCGAATGGGCTTAACGGAGCCATGGGACCTACTGGGCCGACCGGGGCAACAGGAGCCAACGGCTTAAACGGAGCCAATGGGCCGATGGGGCCGACTGGACCAACCGGACCAGCGGGGGCCAACGGACTTAACGGAGCCATGGGACCAACTGGGCCAACCGGACCGGCGGGGGCCAACGGACTTAACGGAGCTATAGGGCCCACCGGACCAACCGGACCGGCAGGGGCGAATGGACTCAATGGAGCCATGGGACCCACCGGGCCGACCGGGGCAACTGGAGCCAACGGGGCTGCCGGACCGACCGGGGCAACGGGACCGACTGGCGCAACCGGACCGACTGGCGTAACCGGAGCAACTGGGCCTACTGGCGCAACCGGGCCGACTGGGCCCACCGGACCTACTGGCACTGCCGGAATTACCGGCGCAACAGGGCCGACCGGAGTGGCGGGTTCCTCCGCAATTATCCCCTTCTCATCGGGAACGCCGTTGACAATGACCACCATAGCCGGTGGCCTGGCCGGTATCCCATCGCTGATTGGTTTTGGCAGCAATGCTCCCAGCGTCAGTGTGCTGGGTACCACGATTGACCTCACAAATGCTGCCGGTACGTTGACAAACTTTGCATTTTCCGTGCCGCGCGACGGCACAATCACCGCTCTGTCAGCATTTTTCAGCACTACCGCAGCGTTGTCCCTGACCGGCCCACCATCACAATCCGGGCACAGCTCGATCAGTCCACCACGCCGAGCAATATTTTTTCACCTATAACTGGAGTAGTTGTCACCCTGGCGCCAGCGCTTACCGGTGTTATCTCCATCGGCAGTCTATCCAATGGACTGACAAGCGGCCTCTCCATTCCAGTGACCGCAGGAACAAGGCTTTTGTTGGTGTTTTCCACTACCGCTTCCGGTGTTTCTCTTGTTAACACCGTTGCCGGTTACGCGAGTGCCGGCCTCGCAATTTCCTAAAACATGCCGGTTCGTTAAATCATCTCCCCCGGACAGTGAAAACTTCAAACTGTCCGGGGGATTTTTAGCGCAATGTTCAAAATTGTATGTGACGCTATAGGTACTGGCCCCGATATCCCGACCATGGTTTGGACGGCAAGCAAAATGACTGGCTGCTTTCGCTACCTGTATAAGCATTGATCCCAGTGCCAGTGGAGACCGACACAAGCGGCCTAAACATTGGTTACAGGCCGCTCTTTGCTATCTGTTCAAAAGGCCTCGGGTCAACTTGGGCTGAAGCCAGTTCGTAGCAAAATAATAACGCACAAACAGCACAAAACCAAACGAACGCAAGAACAACCGCTATTAGTATAGGCTTTGTCCTAAAAAGGGCGACTTTATCACCCTCCGTTTTTCTGATTTCCAATTTTGTTTAGGCACATAGATCTCCTACCGTCGAAAAACAGTTGTTTTATTAGCATACATAATTAGGGGAATGATATGTGTGTACTCATTTATTTTTGAGAACTTGGACTATATAATAGGGTAGAAATATATAACTTCAAGGCTTTCGGTCAGGCCATTAAAGCGGCTGGAAAGGCTAATGGTTATACATGGGAGAGTTTTAGCAACGGAAATTTTGTGATCATCTGTCTATCCAGGCCCAAAGTCATACTATGTCTATTTTCAGTTGAAAGATTGATCTACTGTAAAAAACTTTTTAAATATTCTCCAACATTAGATGGTATTTCATAGTAACGCGGGAGCTCATAATCTGGCATATCAGAATATGAATACTCTGTTTTATCCTCAATATAATAAATAGTTTCTGCTTGATACAATAAATCTCTCGACTGTTCTTTTAATTGAGGATTTGAAGTTTTTCTTTCTAACGCATACCTTACAATAGAAAGGATCAGTTTAGAGTTTTCCGGGATACTTTCAACGATTCTCCAATTATACTTTTCTTCTTGATTTAGAAAATCTGTGATTTCTTGCAAATCAATCATTTGAATCATGGTATTATCGGTAGCAGAAATAATTTCTATTTTTTGTTCTTTTGAAACGCTGGAAACGCCCTCATATGTAATAGAATTACGAAGAACTGGAGACAAAAAATCATTTTTTTCTGTTTTATCATAAGATAGATTTTCGTTCAAGTAATCTTCGGTATCAACAATCCAGAAGTTTGCCGAAATAGCATTTGCGAAATCTAAGTCAACTAATAAAATCCATTTATCATTTTGTTTTTTAGCATTTAATTTTAGCTCTACTGTTTTTGTGTCATTAAGTGGTATTTTTCTAATTTCATTTATCATTTCAGACTCAGTTTCAACCCTTTGAAAAATACCTTCCATATTCAAATTAGTGATCCGCAGTTTCAGTTTTGCAGTATCATTATCCTGTGCAATATCTAAAATTTCCCATGAAAGGTTTTTAACTATTTCATTATCCAGTTGATATACTAAATTTTTATCGAAATCAACTCCCTGTTCTTCACTTAATTCCCCAAATAAAGTATATTCAACATTTTCAGATCCCCACGGAGTAACCATTATCTGCTTATTATTTGTATAGGCATTAAATTTATCTATATCAAGATTTTTTAATGCCATCATCACATCATTTACCGTGTTTTTCAAATCTTCATTTTTTTCATTTGAAATGGTGGAGCTAGTTAAGGTCAAATCATTTTCAGAAATACCGTCATGCCCATTTCCACAAGCACATAAACTAAGAATAAGTAAACTGCCCAAAATAATACGCCCTAAAGACATTTTAATCCTCCTTAAAATATAGAACTTAATAGCTCCATTGATAGTACAAAAAGTATCGGCACTACTACAAATACACCAAAAGCAATCATCAATATCGCGAGTGCCACTCTTATAGACGCAGGCAAATCATGTAATTTATTAAATCCCCTTTTTTCCTTATATACAATATGATCCTCATTTACTATTGGCTTATTGAGTTCCTTGCCCGTTAATATATAATCGGTGCTAGTTTGATAAATATCACTTAACTTCAAGAGATTATTTATGTCTGGATTTGCCTGGCCACTTTCCCA
>JAETOX010000209.1 GCA_021771575.1 Bacteroides sp.
CTGCTGAATCCGGTTGTCGGGTCGATAGCATCTTTAGCCAACAAATCGGAACTGTTCTTCAAATAATAATCGAAAGCCAGATTTATACGGTTATTGAATAAAGCGATATCAGCACCAATATTGGTCGTTTTTGTCTTTTCCCAACGCAATTGATTGTTTGGAGGAGAAGCTATACTATAGGAAACTCCGCCGGTCATCTCCTGATAAGAGCCTGCCGCAAGCATCAGGTACGGACCTTCGCTTAAAGAAATATTTCCGTTGATTCCGTAAGAAGCCCGTAGATTTAAACGATCAATCCAGGAGACGGAGAAGAATTTTTCTTCAGCCAGTTTCCAGGTTGCTCCCACCGACCATAACGGTTTATACCGATATTTCGAATCCGTTCCGAAGAAGTTAGTCAAATCCAACCGAACGCTCCCGCTAACCAGATAACGATTATCGAATTCGTAAGAGCCATTTCCGTACCAGGAAACAAAGCGGTTATCCCGTAAATTATACGCCCCGTTTTTTAAAGACCAAACCGTAGTTGAGCCGAACAACATATCTGCATCATTCAAACCTGAATTCCAATCTTTTATATTTACCGGAATAAAAGACCCAGCCGTCGAATTATACCCCAACCGGGTAGCAAACTGATTATTGCTATAAGTGTTCTTACGTACTTCATTACCGGCAAGGAAAGTCACCCGGTGCTTGTCATTCAGAAACGAACGGTTAAAATTGATCTGAGTCCGGAGTGTCCAGCTTTCGTTTATGTTACGCCATTCATCAATCATTGCTCCATCCGGGAAATAATGGCTGGCATTGTTTGCTTTGGACGTTGCATCATTGTATTGAATCCTTACGCGATAAGCATCCCGATCATAGACTGTTTTTTCCATTTTATTTCCCCTGGTCCAAATTCCCCCGGTCTCGATATTCACCCCCTCGATAATATGTATCCTCAGCGTTCCCCCCAAACGAGTCTGAATATCTTCTGTATTGGTCATCTCTTTACTCAAATCATCGATCGGATTATAGCTCCAATCTTTCATATTACCGACTTTCTCATAATTGGCAATTTTATAAGTACTGGTCGAAAATACCGTCGTTGCTTTACCCGTCTCCGGATCAATCAAATTATCATAAGGCTGTATCAATGAAGTATTGGTATAGCCCAACAAATCGCTCCAATCTCTCACCGGATGTTCATCTTTTTTATACACGACATTGGCCATTAATCCCAACGAAATGTATTTAGAGGGTTTCCAGTCATTTTTCAAATCGAAAATCAGACGGGAGTTATCCGAATGAATCATATTTCCCCGATTATACATATAATTAACGGCTGCATTAAACCGGTTTTTCTCTGTACCGCCATTGATGGATATATTATGCTGATGACTGAGCTGATTGCGATAAAAATATTTCTCTGCCTGCTTCAAACCGTTTATATTCCGCAATTTATCGATTTCCGCCAAAGCATCCGCCTCAGTCATATTCCCCTCCCGTGCCTGCATCATCAACCAAGTCACTTTACTCATGTTGCTGACGGATTGCGTACTGGGACGGTTCGGATTCTGATAATACAAATCTAATTCCGCATCGATATAATCCGAAGTCGAAGCCCGGTTCAATTTCGATAATTGCGGTTTTAAAATCGTGCTTACAATCCCTTTATAAGACACGTTAAAACGATCGGTAACACCACGGGTAGTTGTTACTACAATCACTCCGTTAGCAGCCCTGGAACCATAAATAGAGGCAGCAACCCCATCTTTCAGTACTGTAATATTTTCGATATTCTCAGGATTAATCGATTCGAGACCACCATCGATAGGATAACCATCCAGCACTACTAAGGGCTCGTTTTCTGCATTGAAAGTAGACACTCCCCGGATTTCGATTCTACCGTCTTTATCAAGTACAACTCCAGTAGCCTGTCCTTCCAGGATAGAACTCAGACTCGACTGTAATTTTGCCTCAATATTCCGAGGAGTTATCACTCCGAACGAACCGGTAGCCCGTTCTTTCGAGATTGTTTGGTAACCTGTTACGATTACCTCGTCAAGACTTTCAGCAGCACTTTCCAAGATCACTTTTAATTCCTGGTTGTTTCCGATTTTCACTTCCTTCGTTTTCAGACCAATGAAAGAAAATTGCAAAATAAGGTCGGGATCATCGTCTACTTTGATCTCAAAACAGCCATCGATATCGGTTGCTACGCCCGTCTGAGTACCTTTCACGATGACAGAAACTCCGGGAAGAGTAACTCCTTTTTCATCTTTGACCACCCCCCGGATCAGCCTTTTTTGTTGCATCAGAGCTTCCAGCACCTCCTGACCGCTTTCCCGGTCTTTGATCACCACCACATTCCGGAGAAAAGTGTAAGTGAGTTCCGTACCTTCCAATATCTCATCCAATGCTTTTTCTAATTCCAAATCACGAATTTCGATCTGGCGATTCCCGACATTTTTCAGTTTCTCTTCATTGTAAAAAAAGCGAACTCCGGTTTGTTGCTTCAACTTTTTAAATACCTGTCGCAATTCTGCGTTCTCCATCATCAGGGAAACCCTTTTCAACTGAGCATTTGTTTCGGCCACAACCGAAAAGTTCAACACCACGATAAATAAAAGGCATAATTTCATGATCCGAAATAAAGGATTAAAATTAATGGGTACACTACGCCCATACACTTCGTTTTTTTTCATAACTTTGTTTAGATTTTAGTAAATATTGAAATTGACTGATCGGATGCGGATGAAGGTTGGCGCTAACATCCGCATCTTTATTTTTATTCTATCAGAACGGTCTTGCCTTTTATGCAAAAACGGACATTTCCACCGACTTCCATAAATTCCAGAAAATCGTTAATCGTTTTATAACGCTCCAGATCACCTGTAAAATGTAATTTTTTGACTTCTTCGCGTTTATAAAAGACGGCGATATCGTACCATTTGGACAATACTCGCATGATTTCTTCTAGTGTCGCATTTTCAAAAACATATTTCCCGTCTTTCCATCCGGTATATAAAATGACATCTACTTTTCGAGGCTGAAGAATTCCCCCCTCCTGATCATTTACCTGAAAACCGGGCTCTAATACAATTTCCTGATCCGGCTGCTTCTCCGAACGATATACCACCTTTCCCTGCACCAATGTCGTAACGACTTTTTGTTCTTCCCGGTACCCCCTAACGTTAAAACCTGTTCCCAACACCTCAATCGTACCCCTGGAAGTATGTACGATAAAAGGATGCCGGCTATCTTTCGCCACTTCGAAGTAGGCTTCACCTTCCAGGTAAACCTCCCGCTGTCCTGTAGTGAAACTGACTGGAAATTTTAATTTTGAACCGGCATTGATCCAAATTTTAGATCCATCTGCTAAAACCAATCGATATTCTCCTCCTATCGGAATCTCGATTGTATTGTATACCGAGGCTATTGTTTTTTGATTTTCTTCATATTTTACGACGGTAGAATCCAGATTCAGGAGCGTTCCGTTTTCCTCGATTAGTTGTTGTTTTTTATCTCCTAAAACTA
>JAETOX010000016.1 GCA_021771575.1 Bacteroides sp.
CAATGAGTAACGATGCAAACAAATTGAGACAGAGGCAGGAAATCAGGAAATACCTGGTCTTTGCCGGAATGTTCCTCCTGTTTGTCGGCTGCATGTGGCTGATTTTCGCGCCGTCCAAGGAGGAACGGCAGAGGGAGGAAAGGAATGCCGGTTTCAATTCCGAACTGCCCGACCCGAGAGGGGCAGGTATCGAGGCGGACAAGATTGCCGCCTACGAGCAGGCGGACATGAAACGCAGGCAGGAAGAGAAGATGCGCACGCTGGAGGATTTTTCCGCGCTTGCCGATGAAAACAGGCAGAATGAAACAAGCAGTCCTGTCGTGGAAATACCGCAGGAGCGGGAATCCGAAAGTGCATCATCCTATCGTGGCAGTGGAAACCGCAGGAATGGGGCCATATCTTCGTCCACATCCGCCTATAACGATATTAACGCCACGCTCGGCAGTTTCTATGAGGCACCGAGAGAAGACCCCGAAAAGGAGGCATTGAAAGCCGAGGTGGAGCAGTTGAAGCAGGCTGCCGCGGTACAGCAACCCGCACAGATGACCTACGAGGAGCAGGTAGCATTGCTGGAAAAATCTTACGAACTGGCCGCCAAATATACGCCGGGCAAGGATGGCGCAGGTACGGAAAAACGGGAAGAAACCGAACCTGCCGCCAACGGCAGGAAGGCAAGAGCCGTTCCCGTGGGACAGGTCTCCACACCGGTGGTGTCATCGCTTCCGCAACCCGTCAGTGATTCCGTACTGTTGGCACGGATGGCACAGACCGGATATGCTGGATTCCATACCGCCGTGGGAAAGACGGCTGACGGGCATACGAGGAATACCATCCGTGCCTGCGTGCATGGTGACCAGACCATAAGAAGCGGGCAGAGCGTTAGGTTAAGGCTTTTGGAACCGATGCGTGTCGGCAGGTATGTCCTTCCACGCAACTCCCTTGTCACGGGCGAGGGGCGCATACAAGGCGAAAGGCTCGGCATTGGAATCATACAGGTGGAGCACGACGGCATCATCATTCCCGTGGAGCTTGCCGTGTATGACAATGACGGACAGGAGGGCATCTTCATTCCCGGCTCGATGGAAGCGAATGCCGCCAAGGAGGTAGCGGCCAACTTGGGACAAAACCTTGGCACGAGCATATCCATCACCAACCAGTCAGCCGGAGACCAGCTGCTCTCCGAACTCGGCAGGGGTGCCATACAGGGAGTGTCGCAATACATATCCCGGAAGATGCGGGAGGAAAAAGTACACCTCAAATCCGGTTATACCCTGATGCTTTACCAGAACGATAATCAATAACCCATTAAAATTCACAAAGTATGAAAAAGATTTTTGTAATGTTTGCCCTCATGACGGGCGCAGTGAGTGCTTTTGCACAGAATGCAGCCGATTCTATATCGGCAGAAACAGGCAGAGTCACAATGACCAGGGAACTCTATCCCGGGCAGGAGGATGGCGACCTCTACCACGGTCTGACCCGGAAGCTCACCTTTGACAGGATGGTTCCCCCGTATGGGCTGGAAGTGACCTACGACAAGACCACGCACATCATTTTCCCCTCCGCCGTCCGCTATGTGGACCTCGGTTCCCCGAATCTTGTGGCGGGAAAGGCCGACGGTGCGGAGAATGTTATCCGCGTAAAGGCGGTGGTCAGGAATTTCCGTGACGAGACGAACATGTCGGTCATCACCGAAAGCGGCAGTTTCTACACGTTCAATGTCAAGTATGCGGACGAGCCGTTGTTGCTGAACATCGAGATGAAGGACTTCATCCATGACGGCAGCAAGGTGAACCGTCCGAACAACGCGCTTGACATATATCTAAAGGAACTGGGCAGTGAATCCCCCAAACTCGTGCAACTGATCAACAAGAGTATCCACAAAGAGAACAAACGCCATGTCAAGCACATCGGTAGCAAGGCTTTCGGCATCCAGTACCTCCTGCGCGGTATTTATACCCATAACGGGCTGCTCTATTTCCACACGCAGGTACGCAACCAGTCGAATGTGCCTTTCGAGGTGGATTTCGTGACGTTCAAGATTGTGGATAAGAAGGTAATGAAGCGTACAGCCATCCAGGAGCAGATTGTTTTTCCTCTCAGAGCCTATAACTATGCCACTTTGGTAGCTGGAAATAAGGACGAACGTACCATGTTCACTTTTGACAAGTTCACCATCCCTGCCGGTAAGGTGCTGGTCGTGGAACTGAACGAGAAAAGCGGCGGGCGTCACCAGTCGTTCACCGTGGAGAGCGAGGACATCGTGAGAGCCAAAGTGATCAACGAACTTAAAGTGAAGTAGCCATGCGTAAGGTCATCTATATGTTAGTAGCGGTCGTATCGCTTGCCCTGTTTTCAGGGCAGGCATACGCCCAACGCTGTCTCCCCGGCATGAAAGGCGTGGAGCTGCGGGGCGGATTTGCGGAAGGCTCGAAATCACCCTTGAACCATTATGCGGGATTCGCGGTATCGGGATATACCAAGAAAGCCAACCGCTGGATTGTCGGTGCGGAATACCTGTTGAAGAATTACGAGTACCGTAACGTGTCCGTTCCTCGTGCGCAGTTCACTGCCGAGGGTGGGTACTATCTGAAATTCCTGTCCGACCCTTCCAAAACACTGTTCCTTTCCATCGGCGGCTC
This sequence comes from Bacteroides sp., assembly GCA_021771575.1. Lineage (GTDB taxonomy): Bacteria > Bacteroidota > Bacteroidia > Bacteroidales > Marinifilaceae > Odoribacter. Next base: position 2,643 of record JAETOX010000016.1, read on the forward strand.
GGCTTTGGCCGGTTACGAAACCGTGAATTGGGGGAATAAGATGTTGTATGACGGCTCGAAGTTGCTCGCCAAGGATGCCTTTATCTATGGCGGGGCGATAACACTGGAGCTTGAAACCTATGTCACGGACCGTATCGTGCTGCTTGCCAGCGTCCGGGAACGCGCCATGTGGGGAGGTTCATTATCCGTGTTCACTATGCAATTCGGGCTGGGCGTGAAATTTATCATCAATTAAAACATCACGGCTTATGAATATAGAAGATATAAGGAAGATTCCCATTACGGATTTTCTGGCACGGATGGGACATGAGCCGACGGCCCGGAAAGGGAATGAATGGTGGTATTCCGCCCCTTATCGGGAAGAACGGACACCGTCGTTCAGGGTGAATATTCTAAAGAATGTGTGGCAGGACTTCGGCATCGGGCGTGGCGGGGATATATTCTCGCTTGCAGGAGAAATCATTGGCAGCGGTGATTTCAAGTCGCAGGCTAAATTCATTTCGGAATCATTGGGTGGTATTGTTCCGGAAATAGTTTTCCGTCCGAAAGAAAAATGTTTCGACACCACACCTGGTGAAGAGAATTGCTTCGTGAATGTACGCATTGAGCCATTGAACAACAAAATCCTGCTCAATTATCTGAAAGAGCGTGGCATTTGCAGCGATGTGGCATTGCCGAACTGTGAGGAAGTCAGATATACCTTGCATGGCAAGCGGTACTTCTCCATCGGATTCAGGAACATCAGCGGTGGGTATGAGTTGCGCAGCCGCCTGTTCAAGGGCAGTATGTCGCCGAAGGACATATCGCTCATCGACAACGGTTCGGACACCTGTAACATTTTCGAGGGGTTCATTGACTATCTCTCATGGATGGTGCTCGGCCTGGGATGCGGCGATGACTACCTCGTGCTGAACTCGGTGGCTTTATTGGAACGCTCGTATGGTTTCCTTGACAAGTACGACCGGGTCAATTGTTACCTGGACCGTGACGAAGCGGGGCGAAGGACACTGGAAGCCCTCCGCAAACGCTACGGCAACAAGATAGAGGACTGTTCTTCCCTGTACAAGGGATTCAAGGATTTGAACGAATACCTGCAATATTGGGAAGGAATTATTGAACAATAGAAAAACCATTAAAATGACAATGAACATGAAAAAGAAAAATAAGATGAACGCGTTTGCCGCTATCTTTTCGGCAATGCTTGCGACTGTAGTAGCAATAGCCCTGGTATCCTGTGACAATGATTTGGATGTGCAGCAGGGATATCCCTTCACAGTGGAGACGATGCCAGTACCCAAACGTATCGTGAAAGGCGAGACCGTGGAAATACGGTGCGAACTCAAGCGTGAGGGCCGGTTCTCCGATGCACGGTACACCGTCCGTTATTTCCAGCCTGACGGCAAAGGCTCGCTCCGCATGGACGACGGGATGGTGTTGCTGCCCAACGACCGTTATCCGCTTGACAGGGAGGTGTTCCGGCTGTACTACACTTCCGAGTGCGAGGACCAACAGAGTATTGACATATATTTCGAGGACAACAGTGCCCCTGCACAATTATTCCTGCTTAGTTTTGATTTCAACAACGAGAAAAAGGATGACGCAGAAGATGATACGGGAGGAACCGGCAGAATTCCCCGAACCGGTGGGGAACTTGTGAAAAATCCTTTGGTGAACATTGAAACGGTTACGGTATGCGAGTGATTGTAGCGGCTATATGCCTGATTCTAACCTGTAACTGTCTGGCGGCTCATCCACGGGGAGGCGGTGGCTCGCCTCCCACTGCCACGGAAATCCCGGATTCGCTTTTCGAGCAGGCCATCGCCTGCATCAAGCGGTTCGAGGGTTGGCATGGAAAACATCTGCCTTATGTGGGCTGGGGTCACAAACTTTTGCCGGGAGAAACGTTCAGACCGGATATGAGCAAGGCACAGGCGGATTCATTGCTCAGAGCGGATTTGAGGAAACTGTGCAGGATGTGCAGCCGTTTCGGAAAGGATGCCCTTTTAGTCGCCACCTTGTCTTATAATGTGGGATATTACCGTGTGGTCGGCTATGGCAAGATACCCAAGAGCAGGCTTATTCAAAAGTTGGAAGCCGGGGACAGGGACATTTACAACGAGTATGTCTCATTCCGGTGCTACAAGGGGAAAGTGGTACCGAGCATTGAACGGAGAAGAAAAGTGGAATATATGCTACTGTTTAAGAAGTAAAAAAGAAGAGGGAGAATCATTCGGCATCAGACCGCCAGGTTCTCCCTCTTTTGTGATTTCAATGGAATCCATCCGTTCAGCCTACCGGTATGGCGTCCATGATTTCCGCTTCTTCTGGCAGGCGTGACAGCAATAGCTCCGCCATCGCCCCGTTCTGCGGAATCAAAGCCGGAAAGTCCGTCTTACCAGGTTTGTATATCTCCGTAGCGACATTGTAAAGATCCCAGGCGGTAATCTGTCCCTTTGTCATTACCAGCTTCAGCACCTCTTCCGTGAATACCGATATCTGCCCCTGATTCAAGGGATAGGTCTCCACGGTGGAGGAAAGGTTCTTGTCCGCGCTGTCGTGGGAAACACGCAATGCCGTCAACAGTCCTATATACATATATATTTCTTCCAAAGGGATAACTCTGCGTTTCAATCTCTGTATCCGTTCGATGTCCTCGTTCATGTTCACCTCGAAGTTTGCCATCCAGCCATCCACGGTGTCGAACAACTCTTCTGTAGTCACCTTTTTCTTTCCATAATTACATACGCTTCTTTCCGGAGAAAGGATGCACTGGTTATGGCAGATTTTCACACAAGGGCCTATGGCCGCCTGTACCCCGTCCTGGTGGTAGGCTACGACAAGCGTGGTCGTCAGCTCGTCGGTTTCCCAGTCCTTGATGCGGATGGTGGTGAAGATACGGCGGAGTATATGCGCTTCCACCGCCTTTTCCCCGTGGATTTGTTCCACTTGCGGGAGTATGCTCACGCCGGGTTGTGTCTTGTTCCTGTTTTGTGCGGCGAAGATTTCCTCCACCTCGTAGTCAAGGTTGTGCTTTTCACAGATATCCATCATGCGCTGGATGACCTGGTAATGGTAGATGCCCTGTACCGGATTGTTGTAAATGTCATTCTCCTTGTAGGTACGCTGTAATGTCTCGAAGTCCATCACTTCGATTCCGTTCTGCTGGAAATCAAACTGCTGTTGTCTTTCCAATACTGCCAGATTTGCCATAATCTTGAAGTTTATTAAGTTAATACTATGTTGATGTTACTTTTCCTTTTGTTCCGGTCAGGTATGTATCTGCCATCCGTGGAACGGTTCCAGTGTGACGGCAAAAGACCTGTCCGGTATTCCGTGATAAAGCAGGCCTCCCACGATGCCGGTTCTTCCATCGGGATAGCGTTGCGTGAAGCCGAACGAATACGGGGCATGGTCGTAGTAGAGCGATATTTCATTGGGATGGTCGGGATTCTTCTCCCAGCTTTCCAGCCTGTCCAGGCACTTCTGGAACGAGGTGTCGCCGATGGACTCGGCATAGCGCTTTACATTCTCGAAATGTTCTTCATTCAGGATTTTCATGACTTTTGCATTTTATCTGTTAAACACGTCCGGCTCCGGGAGCCGGTATTTTTATTTCTCGCCTGCCTGACTGTCCCGTGTCCGCATCCGGCAAGGTTTGGCGAAAGAAAATACCGCAGCAGCGGCGAGGATGATTTTCTTTCAGCCAACCCCGAAGGGACCTGACCTTGCAGGATACACAGGACACGGGGCTACCTTTGCAGGGTGGGAAATAAAATAATAGCCCCGTTGTTGCCTGTTTTGTCAGATACGATTCAATTTTTGCATGGATTCCATCTCAGAACGGATTTCATGTTCCAATGCCGTGTATTTTTCCTTTTTCATACGCAGTTTTTCACGAAACCCTACCAGCTGTTCATCTGTATTTTCATCAAAGAACAGGTTGTTTGTACGCTGGTATTGGATATACTCACGTTCTTTACGCTCCGCGATGGAGATTTGGGCTTTGGCTGCTGACAGTCTTGACAGTGAGGAGTTGAAATTGGTACGCAGTCCGGTACGTCTGTCATAATAGCTGTAATAGGTATTGATTTGCCTTTTGGGGTACAGGCATTGCAACCGGGCTTCACGCCAGCGGACTACCCAACGGTAACGCTTGTGCAGTTCCCTCGGAAGGTCATACGAATGAAGCCGGATTGGATTGCCGGCTTCATCCTTGCATTCGATGGAAATGAATACCCAGCGTTCAACCCGCAGTTCACGCTCGGCACGTGCCAGTTCCCTGGCATATTCCATCCAGTCGTCCATTCGTTCCTGTGCCATATCGAGAAAGGTCAGCTTTCGGTAATTGTTTCCAGAAATGTCAGGTAAGCGGCAATAGCCTTGTGGCAGCCGGAAAAATCAGGCGTGCGACAACCGCGTTTCTTGTAGAAACGAATGCTCCCGGACTTATTCAACCCGCATACATGACGGTTCAATGTCCCTTTGGTCCGTATATGGATTTCAAAGCCGTCCCGTTTGGTTATTTCAAGGAACATATTTGCCGGGATGTATTCCCCGTACAGAAACATTTGTTTCTCCTCGTCAAGTTCCTGTTGCCACTTCGCTTCCTCCAGCCTGCGTTTCTCCTCTTCCTGTTATTTTTGCTCCTGCCGTCATTGTTCCTGTTTCTTCCGGTACGCTTCACGGGCTTGCAGCAAAGGAACTGTGTCAAGTCCGAGTTCTTCAAAAACACGGATCGACAAAAGGGAGACATGGTTCCCGTTTTCCGCATCCTGAAGCATATTCGCAATCCAGTTTTTGCAATACTTGACAAGTTTTTCTTTTTGTTCCTCCCTTCCAAGCATTTCCCTGGAATACTGCCCGCAAGAGAAATAGATGTTTTCAACCTTGCAGACCACATGGAAATAATCATAGTTTTCATTCCCGTATTCGTTCTTGTCCGATAACGAGAGATAGATGTTTTCCGCATACGCTTCCAGTTCCATGTACGGAGCCACGACGGTATTTCCGTCAAACTTGTATTTCAATACTTTCGCTTTCATGATTCATTCTTGTTTTGACATTTCGAGTTGTCTCAGTTGGTTTGTATTCGCCTTGCCTGCCATGCCTGATGTGCAATAATGACCTCTTCGCGTTCTTGTTCCAGCAAAGTCTTCGTCTCCGGGGTATATCCGAGGAATTGGATGTATCCGCCATTATACCCTGTGAGTCTGCACCGCATTCCGGCCTGTTCTAATTTGTCAATCCGCTTTTGCGCGGTTTTGGCACTTGAATACTCTTTCGGCCAGAAATAATGCTCGCCTTGTGAGCCGTAATGGTCTTCCCCGAGTATCATCTCGCCGATATGCCTCCTGTGTTCGATGAAACCGAACCGTGCCGTACCCAATGCCTGCCGCAGGGCCTTGTGCGCCGTACCTTCGGGGTGCTTGAACACTTCCTGCTTCTCCTTTCCCTTGCAGGCGAGTTTCGGCAATTCCACCTTGTAAGGTTTCCGGTAGCTGCCTATGCCCAATGTCAGGTAGAAATTGGTGTGGAAATAGTCCGTCATGGCATTGCTGTCATCGAAGTTGTACGACATGACAAAGTCGCAGACATTCATCATCACCTCCTTCGCACGGTCTGTAAGGTCAGGATTCCACTCTATGTTGTAGTGGTTGATGGTGTCCTGCACCTTGCCGGATTCCTTGGTGAACGCCTCGAAGTCCGCGCTCATCAGCTTGATGTAAATGGAATTGTAATTCTCCCGTCTGACGGAGAACCTGTATCTGGGATAGGTTTCCTTGAGCCAGGTCCGCACCAGTTCCACAATCTCGGGAGCGTGCTGTCCCTTGTAATTGCGGCCTTTCCACCGGTATTCGTTATATACATACTCGGCATATTCCTTTGCCGTGGCCCCGGAATAGTCATATTCGTAGCCGGTGGTGTCAGCGGACATATTAGTGGAGTCCTTCCACACGTCATAAAGTTTTTCAAACTCGACGTTCACCTGCTGCATGACGGCAGTGTCACCACCCTTGTCCGGGTGGTGCTGCAATGCCAGACGGCGGTACTCTTTCTTCAAGTCCGCCAGACTGTGTATGTTCTGAAAATAAGTCATAACCGTAAGTTTTTATGCCCCTGCAAGGCGATTGATAAAATATTCCTGATAGTCGAGGTCGAGACCGAGATTGCTGCAAGCGAGTTCAATGTCGCCTTCCCTCAAATCATCCACATCCTGTAATTCGTGCAGGTATTGAAGTTCGGAATCCAGATACTCCTGCGCTTCTGTCTTGTCGCAACTGCATGAGTTGCAGATTAAGTCAATGATATTTTCTCCCATATTATTCATTGTTAGAGGTATGTTTGTTATAGACATTTCGCTTTCCGTCGTAATCCAGATTATACCACCATTTATCGGTAGCACCGGCAAATGTCTGTGAACTATTGTTGGAAAGATAATCCGTTTCTTTCAGTCCTGTAATGCCTTCCAAAGTCCTGATGTCATTGCCGGTCCACCAACTTTGCATTATCTGCTTGAATTCTTCCAACGAACAGAAGTCAACATTCTCCTCACATTCTTCACACCATTTGCCATCACAATCATGTGCCGTATCGCAGATATACATTTCTGTATTCGCATCTATCCAGGCCTGTGTCTCCACTTGCCTTGAACCACATTCTTCGCATACCAGAACTTTAGAATCATCAGGCTCTTTTCTAAAAGCCTTGCCGTCATAAAGCGATACGGCACGTTCCACCAGCAAAGTCCGGCTGCATTCCGATAATTCGGTATAGAACCGTTCCGCCGCACCATAAATGGAATTTTCAGCCTGTGCGTTCCATTTTTCCCAAAAGTGCAGGTAGTCACCTCCGAACACGACTTTACATTCCTCCTTGCTCCATGCGTTCCACATATAGTAGAAGAAGCTGGAGACTGCATTTTCTGCGTGGTATTTCATGATTTTTCAGTTTCAGGTTCAACATTTTCTTTGCCTTCCAATTGCCTCCATACGACATCATACATTTCGTGGAGCCAGTCGATGTTCCTCGTTCCGAGTTCAAACGGACTGTGACATTCCACTTCATAACCGCTCTCTTTCTCCTCGGCAAAAACGGTCAGGCTGTTTTCCGTTACCCGAAGTCCTGTTACCATACATTCATACGGATCACCGTTCTTACTGAACCATATCACCCAGACCGGGTCGTATCCATCATCTTCAGGGAACCGTATCTCGGTCATGCAGTGTGCTTGAAGCAATTGTCGTATCGCTTCAATGATATCCGCTCGTAATTCCTCAATTCTCCCGCTAAAATCAATGGATGCCGAAGTCCCTTTCCCGTTTCGTTGAGCCACAGAAAGAATCTGTGTGTCGGGGTGAACCCCGAAATTCCAGTCTACATCTTCATCATCGAGAGTAGTGTGGATATTGCCGCCCAGAACCAGCCCACAGTCCTCAGACACCATTTGTCTTGCTTCATCGTGGTCTTCAGCCACTACCGTGTAAGTGCCCTCGAAGGCATACCTTACTCTTACATCATACTTTGCCATAATTCTTATGATTTGATTGTTTGTAATTGATTTAACATTAAGAGACTATGCTGACAGGATTGTTGAAAAATGAATCGTCCACGCCATACACATGCTGTATGGAATAGTCGTACTTGGATCGTTCATCGTCCAGACGGAAACGGAAGCCGTTACAGCCTTTGACTTCCAGCTTGAGCTTCACATCTTGTTTCAGTTCCATTTCAAGCAGGCTTCCGCCGCCATACGTGGAACTGAACAGCCCGCAACAGTTCCCTTTGGGGATAATGACCTCTTTCAGCGAGAAGTCTGCATCATACAACTCTTTCAGACTTACCTTTCCGATATAGGTCAGCAGGTTCGCACCGCAACAGGAATTGATAAGTTCCTCGTAGAATTGCTCGTATGAGACCTGTTCTTTCCCGTTCCTGCTTTTCCGGTTCGGGAAACGCCCGTAAACTTTGTAGCCGTGGCTCGTCAGCAGTTTCTTTACTTGCGCCGGATTGAGGTTCAGGCTGTCTACCATGTCCCCGAAATAGGATTCCTCGTAACTGTAACCGCCCTGCGATTCAAACCAGTTGGAGTTGATGCAGTCGTAGTCGGAAAGCATCTCCACCCGGATGGGAATGTCATCCGTGTACCTTATCAGGTCTTTCACTACGTCCGAATCGTTCCTGCTGTAAATCTCGTCCCGGATTGCATCCTCATGTTCATCGAAAAAGGCATCGACCTCGTGTTCGTCAAAGTCGTTGAATACAAAGCATTCTTCTTTCAGCTTTTCCATAATCCCATGAACAGCTTCATATTCCGCATCGCCATACCATTCGCCCGCCTTTTCCCACAGGCAATCGCAATTCCGCCTGTCCAGACATTTCCGGATGATGTCAAGGTGGTTGTCAAGGTTGTCGTTATAATCCGTCCATACCAGCGTGTAGGATGGTTCCATGAGGGATTTCACGAAATCCAACGTAAGCGTTCTCTGTTCTTCCATTTTTCTTTACCTGTGTACGGCAGGGTTCTGTTTCCCGTACATACCGTTATAAATGACAGAAGCGACCTTCCGGCCGCCTCCGTATTACTATTACCCATACAGTTCTTTCACTATCTCGTCATACCTTTCCTTTACCATCTCCGTCTTACGGTTGAAGTGAAAATATGCGGTGTACCTGTAACCGGTACTTGGCTCTCCGCCGCATTGTCGTATTGCCGTGTCAATATCCCAGTCAATATCACCAATGCCGAGTGATATGCTTGTGCCTTGCAACAGACAACGGGCAAGCCGGAGCGCGGAATCCTTCTTGTTTTCCTTGCGAAGCCTGTCGAAAGCCATCATTGCAATTTGCCGGTTTGAAATCTTCAACTCTTCCATATATTCATCTGTTTGGGTCAGACAATCCCGGCCAGTTGTTTGAACCGCGCTACGATCTCATTGCACTTGCTTTCGGCAAGCCCTTCATGTTTTCGGCAAATAGCACAATATTCCTTCCAGGGCCTGCCTTCAAGCTCGTGTTCGTATGATGACATGACCAATTCCGGATATTCCTCAAAAAGGATATTGAACGCTTTTCTCCATTTGCGAACCTGCCACGAACCGCTTGCTACCAATTTTATGAATTCAAACATCTGTTTGTCCGTTTTTACATCCAAGTCATAAAAATGGTCTGTTTTCGGCCATACGTTGTTGGAATGCTGCCAGGTCTCAATCTGCTTGTTTTTGGCATTGTATGCCATTTTTGTGATTATCTGGTAACTCATGTTGATATATATGTTTTCAGTTCATTATCATATTGTTCCTTTTCCTGTCGCGGCTTGCCAGCATACCGAAATGGATGCTGAATATGCGCTGTCCGAAGCAGATTGGTGAATTGTACTCCATGCGCTGCCACAGCGTGAAATGGTCGTTTGCGTAAGACCAGCGGAAATGTCCCGACAGCGAGCCGAAGGTGGGATTGACGTTTCTTCCGATAAGCATCCGGTTCACGTCCACGATGTTGTCGGAGGTCAGGATGATGTTCAGGATTTCCACGAAAGCCATCTGCGTGAAACTGTCTGTCGGTAAGACCGGTCCGAGAAAATTGATGTTCATAAGCGTTTGTCTTTTAATCGTAATTGTCATCGAATACTTCAAAACGAGGGAAACAGTTATCGAAATAGTTGCCTGATATGCCCGGATAATACAGCAGGCTGTCATCCCCGCTGTCCGGGCAGGAGTCATCGTCGATATAGGTCACGTTCCCGAACAGTTCCAGGTAATGCGCTACCAGCAGGTGCGGGTCTTCCGTACTGATATCGTGTCCGTAACGGTCGCACCAGTCGAAGAAAAAATCCTTGTCGGGTTCCTCCAGCTGCTCCATTGCCTCCCTTATATCAAAGAAGTTGGGACAAAGCCATTCCCTGTTGATAAGCGGGTCCGGGATTTCCTCCCATTTCGTATACCTGTACTCCGGTGTTTCCTCTTCGGGAAACAATTCGGAGCAGGTGCATAGGAATTCTCCCATGTCGCCGAAATCGGACATACGCAGCAGGCTGTCCCTTTCCTGCCGGATGTCGATGAGATGCTGCGTGGTCACTGCCACTTCTGCCTGATTCAAGTCCATAATCTTTTTCATTACAGTTATTGATGCGGAACCGGGGATTTTATTCCACAGGCTCCAAAAGGTCCGGGCCCCGGCTGTGCAGGGTTTTTCGGGGAAATACCGGAGCCTCCGGCGAGGATGATTTTCCCGAAAACCGCTTGCGGCTTGACCTTGCCCAGCCGGTAAAGGCGCGGAGTTACCTTTGCCTGTGGAATGGAATCTGCGGTTATTCATGTTTTTTCATTTTTAGCCGGTTATGCGCTGGCTTCCCCAGCTGATATGTATCTTGCCCTCCCTGTCACGTTCCCTGACCAGCAGGCTCTCGATGACGGACATAGTGACGTCAAACTCCTCGAAGATGTCTGACTGTTCTTTCACCTCACCACTTTTGATGAACTCGTTCAGCCGCTCCTTGGTAAGTACCAGTGCCATCAGGTTCTGCTCCACGGAATCCTTGTAGGTGACATAATGTACGTCCTTCAGTTCTTTGGAATCAAGACGTATGAAGCGGAAGTAGAACTGCTCCATCTTCGGGATATTCCATTGGAGCGATTCCAGAATCACATCGTTACAGGTCGGGATGTTCACCGAACTGCTCAGACTCTGCTGTGTGCAGACCAGTATGCCGTTGACGGTGGAATCGAACTCAGTCACGATGCTCTGCCGTTTCTTGAAGGTCACGTCGCCTTTGACCACAAACACCGGACGGTTCGGAAAGCATTCGCGGAGATGATTCTCGTAAAGGTCGAACGCCGCTATGGAGGTGCAGCCGACAGCCACCTTGCCGGGAATCTTCCGTATCAGTTTCTCGATATATCTTGTCTTGTTCGGAATCCCGTCGCCGAAATAGCCATCTATCAGGTGCGGGACGGAGCACGCCTTGATGAGCAGCTTGATCTGTCGCATGAGCCTAAGCCCGGCATCCTTCTTCGCGTCTCCCGTACTGTTGTAATACAGCTCGCAAATGCGGCAGAATTCCTCGATAATGACGCGGTAAACCTCGTGCTCGCCTTCAGCCGGGCTGACCGTATGGGTACGTATCTTGTACTTCTCGCCTGCGAAGTCCCTGAACTTGCGGGTGATGATGGTCTTTCCGATAAGCTCCGCCAGTTCCTCCTTGTTGTACACGTCCTGGTTCTGCTTCTCTATGCCGAATACGGTGGATTTTCCGGGGCAATGACAGGAACGGAAAAGCACATGGCCTCTGAAAGCCGGGAACGGCTCTCCGTAATGCCGGTTGCTTTCTTCCTCTATCTCCTTGTCTCTGTTCTCGTGGTATATCCGGTCGCACCAGCAGACCATGTTGACGGAATTGTTGTACAGCAGTTCAAATTGGCTGTACAGTTCCGCGATGTTGTTCCGCGTGGTGGTTCCCGTGTCGAGTATCTTGTATTTGAGACGGCGGAAAATGCTCAAGACAAGCCTTGTCCGTTGTGAAGACGGGTTGGTTATCTCATCGGATTCATCGAAAACCAGGCAGAGTTTCCCGGATGTGCGTCTGACAAATTTTGACAGTCCACGCTTCAGTTTGGAGAGTATGGAGGTGGAGAGGATGAGTAATACACCTTCAGGTACTGTTTCCAAATCGGCATTACTTCTGACTATACGGAATTTCTCCCGATTGATTGTCAGAAACGGTATCCAAGTCATATTGGTGGCAATGGCCGGAGCCAGAATGACGGCATTGCGTACCTTATGGAATTTAAGCAGGTATTTTGCCCGATGATACACGGCTGCCGTCTTGCCGGAACCTTGCTGCCAGTTCAGCAAAGCATAACGCTTCTGCAAGACCAGGTTCAGGTCGTGTTTTTGAAGTGATGTAAACTCACATATCTCACCGTCCTTGTTTCTGAAAGTGGTGCGATCGAGGTATTCTTGCAGAAATGGGTCTGGTTGCATTTCTGTAAACTGCCGGTTCTGGTTTTCGTATTGCCTGCGTTTCTTGCGTATCAGTTTTTCCGCTGCACGTATCTGGCGCATGTTCTTTTCAGTCGGCAGTTCCGGTAAGGGAAGTTCGCTCCGTCCCAGCACAAGGTCATTGATACTTGCCGCCTTGTGTGAAACCTTATCCAGCAGACGGGGTGCATACTGTTTCAGCTTGAAGCCGTAGGAGGTCTTCACCAGGGCCACTTCCTTGCGTGGTACGGTATTCTGCGAGGTGATATACCTGCGGATGATACCGAGGACTTTGGTCGTGGTCAGCTTGTTCTTCTCCCATTGGTTTACCTGTTCCCGGGTGGCATTTTCCGGCGGTTTCTGGTTACGGAACTTCGTGACCAGTGCTTCCGCTTTGTCTATGTGTTTGTTCAGCTTGGTGTGGGCTTTCAACTCGTACATGTACTTGGCGAGTTTGTACTCGAATACCTCCAGTTCCTCCTTGTCAATCCGGTTGGTCTCGCGCATCAGGTCGAAGCGTATTTTGTGCTTCATCAGCCTTGCCTCGCGGATGCGCTCTTTCAATTCAGACATGGAGATGAACTCTTCCGCGTTGTAGGCCTGCATCTCGATATGCAGCGACTTGCGCAGGAACACCATTACTTTCGTGTTGAAGTTGTGGACTCCCGTGGAAGCGAAGGCATTGGGATTTAACTTCACTTGCCCGATGAACGAGAACCGGCTGTTGATGCCCGTTATGCGTGTCTTCTCCCAGAACTCGCTCTGCATGAACGAGCTGGGAACAATGACCATCAGGATGCCTGCCGGGTTGAGCACATCGTAGGCTTTTTCCATATAGTATTCCTGTGACAGCCTGTAATCAAATTTCAGGTTGAAAGGCGGATTGCCGATAATGATGTCAAAGCGTTGTTCCGGGTAATATTGCCGGATGTCGCATTTCTCGATATGGGCGTCCGGGTAGAGATACCTTGCAACGGCCACCGCCTTTCCGTCTATGTCGAAACCGTAGGTGTTATGATGGTTCGGAAGGTGGTTGAAGAAGTTTCCCATGCCGCAGCACATGTCGAGTATCATCTCGGAAGAGGCCGGAGACAGCATATCCACTATGTCTCTGCATACTTCATGCGGGGTGAAGAACTGTCCCATCTCATACTCTTTCTTGGCCTCCGCGTACTCGTTGTAATTGGCAAAGTCGGACTGTTTCAGGTTGTGCAGCCCGCCGATGCCGGTATAGCAGTTGTAGATGCTCTCCGCCGGAATCAGATCCTTGCCGGAGTCTATGGCGAAAAGAATCTTCTCGTTGACCTCGGCCCGCCTGTCCTGTGGTATCTGTTGGGGTATGATGGCGTACATATCTTTAATAGTTTACGGTTGGAAATGAAGACACCCCGCAAGAGTTGCCTTACGGGGTGCTGTGGGATTCTTCTCATGGTCAGTTCTCCGGTAATGTGATTTCATCCAATCGGAGACGCTTGAAGCAGCTCTCGGCTGCCGCGCTGTCCTTGAATTTGACGTCGATACGTCCGTTCTTGTAGAATCGGATTTGCTCGGCGTTGGTGGTCGTGAGGTCGTACCAGTCATTGACAGACACGTCGTTGTCATCGAAACGGATAATCATTTTCGAGTTGCCGCACAGTACATCATCCGCACCGTAAGCGATACCCGCGCATAGGGTTTCCAGCTCTCCACTGTAATTGTAACTGATTTTGCACCGTTGGTGGTATTGTATGTAATAATCATCGAAGCGAATGATTTCGGGAAAGACAATCTTGTCCTTCTTCAGCTCCGTTTTGACCTTGCTCCAGCAGGAAGGCTTGACTACCTTTGCGACTCTGGCAAGCAGTTCTTCCACTGCCGTTTCCCGGAAACTCTTGCCACCTAAATGCTCGATAACCGCATCCACGTATGTCCCATAGACCGGACGGAAGCCCATGCGGAGTGTCTTTTCGTTTATCCTTTGTTCCGGCACCGACACGTTGTACGTCCTGTTGAAGTAGGCGATGATACGGTTGGCGAAGTTAGAGTTGGCGTTGTGGTTCTTGTCTACCAAATCGTTCAGCACATCGAACGGCTTGAACTCGTTGTGCGAATAATCGTCCTTACCGTTTCTGAGCGAGTAAAGGTCACGCATGGATATTTTCCCATTGTCGTCGTATGAGAAGTCCCGTTCTGTTCGGTATTGTTCCGCCTCTTCCTTGAAGATGGTATACCAGCGGTCTATCCGGTCAAGCGTCTTGTAGAGCATGTCCTGCTGGTTCTGACAAAACAGGCGGTCTTGCTCGGTAATCTTGTCCTCGTTTCTTACTTGTACGCTCAATATTCCTGAAAGCAGGTCGGGAGCGTTGCCGGGTTTGAATGATGTTGTCGTTTGCATATCTGTTTGATTTTAAGTGTTAGAAATCCTGTGATTGGATACGGTGGAAATAGGTGATGTGCTTCTCCATGTCCTTGACAATCTTCACCTGCTCGGGATGGAAATTAAGCCTTCGCTCCACTGCCGGGACATCAATCTTTTCCCATTCCGACAGAGGCAGGAAGACATATTCCCTGCGGAAGCACCATACCACGATCTGGTTTTTCCAATTCCCCTTGAATACCGTTCCCTCATAGTCTTGCAGGAATTGCCGGAAGTCCTCTTCATTGTGAAAAGCGATATCAAGACTTTGGTAGAGGTTTCTCGCTTCCAGGTCTTTGTGAAGATAAAAACGGCGGTATGTCTCTGTCGTGAAATCACCATAGAGCGGTTCCGGCTCACGGTAAATCCATTGTGGGACTTTTGCCGTGAATGTAACTGATCCGTGAGCGCACGATCCGCAATGTCCCCAGTCTTTGAATGCTCCTTCCGTCCAACCGTTGAATTTCAGATCATCCGTTTTTACATGGTGGAAAGCTCCACCGCTGACGCTCAGGCGGATATTATCCGCAGATTGCCATACGAATGGGACATACGGCTGTTCGCAGATGGAAAGCAGGCCTTTCTTTTCATCCATACTGTCTATGAGTGCATTGCCGTAATAGTCCCCATGACGGCTGAGATAAATCAGCCTGTCACCGGTTTGCGGTGTGATTTCCGAGCGCGTCTGCTCTATAAGTTCGACATAACGGTTGGCCATATCCACATCCTCCTGCGTCAGCCAATGTTCATGGTCGTACAAAACATTCAGTGTCTTGAGCGTTTCAATACCGTACTTGTTCTTTGTTGCCTGTAACATGACATTGTTTTTTTGTTAGTCCGGCTTTTCGGGGCCGGAGTTCCCGTAACTACAGGCTTTAAAAGGTCGTGTTCCGTACATGCAAGGTTGGCGGGAAAAATACCGAAGCCCTCCGGGGCGAGGATGATTTTTCCACGCCACCCGGAGGGCTTGACCTTGCTTGTACGATAAGAACACGAGTTACCTTTGCCTGTGAGTTACGTGAACTCGGCTACGGTACAGATGTCATTCTTGATTTGGATTATTTTTGAAATCACCGTGAAGATTATACCCGGAAAATTCCGGTATTCAGAGGAAAAACATTATCTTTGCAGAAAGATAAAGAGTTATTTGACAGCATGAGGAATATAGTGATTCTAAACAGTTTGCATTTTTCTTATCCGTTGCCCATTCTCATGCGAGTTTCATATAATACACTGATAGTCAAACAAAATACTTCTGACTATTACAAATATAATCATAATCGAAGGATTTTACATACCTATATTTAGGTATATCCCGAAGATACCGATTTCCCATCGTTCATAATAGAATGCCTAATGGGAGATCGATTCAGACATACCTTTGAATCTAACTTTATCCCTAGGTTTCTGCCAACACTCATATAAGGCCCGTTTATCTCGACTCTGTTTCAAACCTTCTTTAGAAATATTCTCCACTTTATTATATTAAAGTAGAATTGAATACCTCTACTCCAAAACTGTATCGGAAATAAATACAACAAGAAAATCCTTTGTAACAGAGTGTAAAACAAGCCTCTCCTTCCAGATATACCTACCGTCCGGGCCCCTGAAAAAATACCAGATATTTTAAACGGCTTTCCGAATTCAGCCATACTTTGGTTCCATCCGACAGTACCAAACGGAATTCACCTTTCCGGGGAACTTCCATTACATTAAAAACCGTCTCTGAATATGCTACTGATTCCTGCCAATATTCAGCCACTTCTCCATTCCTACCCAACCGAACTCCAATGCCGGAAATATATAGAATCTTGCATCCAACTGCTCAACTCTAAGCGTTGAACATTTCCTAAAGTCAAGATTGCCCAGCTTCCACCAGCTAATAATTGCACTCCAGTATCCCTGAATAGACTGGGAAAAGTCCTGCATCATCAAAGCTATGCCAACAATAAGCTACAGCTACAGCCCTAATCCCCCAGCGGCACATACGCTTACGGAATAAATAATATCAACGACGAGCCCTTACTTTCTAAAAGGCAAACTCCTCATCATATAAACGCAACAAAAGTTCCTTATCCGAATAAAAATTCCAACGATACATGTCCTGCCACAATTGCTGATTTTTGCCCGAAAAACCGAAAAATTGACAATTACTCCAATCGCTTACTTATTTTTACGGAACAGTTTTCCCAGCACTTTCACCAGACCATCCATGCCGTCCAGGTGGTTAATCATAGAAAGGCTGCGAAAAGTAGTAACATCTTCTTTCGATCCCAGCTGTACTGGATAGATTAAAATACAATTGATCGTATTGAAATATTTATTGATGTATGTAGGGACATATTCCATGTGCCGGGAATAAGAGGGACAATTCGGACGGCTCATTACCAAAGTCAAGGCATCGTTTTCCTGCATTTGACGAGCGACCTCTGTAATATGATCCCAATCGACAAACTCCCGGAATTCAGCATCGATCAAATGTTTGGAATAAACCAATTTCAAGATATCGATGACTTCCGGATAAGCATAAAAAATAAATTTTGCACCAAGACTTTTCCCCATATTCCACACACTGATCAACCAGTAGGGAAATCCGATCTCTTTTTGTGCGTTCTCGGGAATCAATACAATATACCGTTTTATAGTAGACAAAGGCTGCATTGGACGGTAGGCAATCGTAGTCGTGGCACATTTACTCAACACTTCCTCCGTTAGTTTTCCCAGAAAAGTATCCGAAATATCCTTTTGCGTCCGCAACCCAATGACAATATCCGTAATTTTATGCTCTTTAGCGACATTCCGTATCCCATTAACGATATTCAGGTCATAACGCAACACCGGTTGTATAGAATAATCAGTCGCAGCTGCTACTTTAGCAGCTTTTTCCAACAACATCTCGGATCTTTTCTCCGCAGCGGGGTCCATATTATCCGATTTAATAATACTCACTGCCACCATCTGTGCTTTGTTTCGTCGAGATTTGATAGCAGCACCCAAAGAAATCAATTCTTCTACTGTTTCTGAATTGCTCAAGGGAATAAGTATCCGTTCCTCCTCATCGTCGCTATCTCCGATCCGATCGCCCTCCATTTCCGAAACTGCAATATTCTGAGCCGCCCGCTGAGTAACAAAAGAAGCAACCGTACAAGTAAACAAGATCATAATGATGGTTCCGTTCAGCACATCCTCGTTCAGTAGACGAATAGGCTCTCCAGCAGCATCCGTTCCCAGTATAACGTTATATCCAATCAGGACCGCTGCCAACGTAGCTGCAGCCTGAGCATTACTCAAACCGAACAATAGTCTTCCCTCGTCCCGAGTCAAGCGAAAATTTTTCTCTGTAATCCAAGCCGCAACAAATTTGGTAGCCATTGCTATACCAGTCATCACAACAGCCACCCACAAAGCAGTCCAACCAGCAGTGAACGTATGCACATCAACAAGCATCCCGACTCCGATTAAAAAGAAAGGAATAAAAATCGCATTTCCTACAAAATCGATACGATTCATCAAAGCCGAAGTATTCGGAATCAAACGATTCAAGGCCAACCCAGTCAGGAAAGCTCCGATAATGGCTTCCAGACCGGCTGCTTCCGCCAAAAAAGAAGCCAGAAACACCAAAGCCAACACAAAAATATATTGCCCTACTGAATCTTCATAGCGCTTGAAAAACCAACGCCCTACCATAGGAAAAAGAACTACCACAATAGCAATAAAAACCAAACTGGATATACCCAGTTTCATCCAGAAACGATGGTTAATCTCTCCAGTAGACATCCCGACAACAACAGCCAACACCAACAAAGCCAGAATACAGGTAATCACTGTTCCCCCGATGGCGATACTGACCGCCCGGTTTTTCGTGATCCCGTATTTACTGACAATCGGATAGGTGATCAAGGTATGGGAAGCATACATACTGGCCAATAAAACAGAGGTCGGCCAAGAAAAATTCAACCAATATACTCCGGTCAATGTTCCGGCAATCATGGGGATCAGAAAGGTATAAAGTCCAAAAATCAAGGTCTTTCCGTAATTTTTCCGCAAATCGGCCATATCAATTTCTAAACCGGCAATGAACATAATATAAAGTAACCCTACTGTTCCGAACAATTCAATGCTACTATCTCGGGCCATGATATAAAAACCATTCGGGCCTATCACGGCCCCGGCGAGAATCAAACCGATCAGATCGGGTATTTTCAACCGATGTAATAAGACTGGCGCCAATAAAATGATAAACAGTATAACCGAAAAAATCAATACCGGATTGGTCAACGGAAAACTGAAAATTTGCAACAGCATAGGATAGATATTTTAAGCGTCTGACAAATTTAAAAAAAATAGGTAAACCGCCCCCAAAAGTTATATAAAAAACTTTCAGGGAGCGGTTTCCTTACTTTTCGGATTCCTCATCCGTATATTTTACTTTGGACTATTAATCTTCGTAACGCAAAATAGTCTGTTCCCGGTCGGGTCCCACAGAGACAATCTTAATGGGCACTCCCAATTCTGCTTCCAAGAAGCTCAGGTAAGCGTTGAATTCTTCAGGAAATTCGTCTTCAGAGATCATTTTTGTCATATCGGTTTTCCATCCCGGTAATTCGACATACACCGGTTCTACCTGTTCTGCAATATCGAATGGGAAATTTTCTGTTTCCTGTCCATCGATCCGATACGCAACACATGCTTTGATCGTTTCGAAACTATCAAGTACGTCGCTTTTCATCATGATCAGCTGACTCACTCCGTTCAACATCACGGCATATCGTAGAGCAACCAGATCGATCCAACCACAACGCCGTTTTCGGCCAGTTACCGAACCGAATTCCCGCCCCAGATTACACATTTTCTCTCCTGTTTCATCAAATAATTCAGTTGGGAAAGGACCAGCTCCTACCCGCGTGCAATAAGCTTTGAATATACCGTATACTTCCCCAATATTACGCGGCGCCACGCCCAGTCCTGTACAGGCTCCGGCACAAATCGTATTCGAAGAAGTGACAAAAGGATAGGAACCGAAATCTACATCCAGCATAGTTCCCTGCGCTCCCTCGGCCAATACCGATTTTCCTTCTTGCAACAGATGATTGATTACATGCTCGCTATCGATCAAACGGAAACGCTTCAGGAATTCAATCGCCTCAAACCATTCTTTTTCCAGTTCGGTGATGTCATATTCATAGTGAAAAGCCTGAAGTATAGCCTCATGTTTCTTTTTCGCCAAAGTATATTTTTCTTCGAAACAGTGCAAAATATCCCCTACCCTCAACCCATTACGGCTCACTTTATCCGTATAGGTCGGTCCGATTCCCTTTCCGGTAGTTCCGATTTTTGCAGCTCCTTTTGCGGCTTCATATGCAGCATCCAGAATCCGGTGAGTCGGCATGATCAGATGGGCTTTTTTAGAAATGCACAACTGTTGGGTCAAATCGTGTCCACTGACAGCCAGACTTTCGGCTTCCTGCCGGAACAGGATCGGATCCAATACTACCCCGTTCCCGATCACATTTAGTTTCCCTCCCTGAAAAATACCGGAAGGTATTGATCGAAGAATATATTTTTGTCCTTCAAATTCCAATGTATGTCCAGCATTCGGGCCACCCTGAAACCGGGTCACCGCATCATATCGGGGTGTCAGCACATCCACCACCTTTCCTTTCCCCTCGTCTCCCCACTGTAAACCAAGTAAAACGTCAACTTTCATCTGTCATATTTTTATTACAACCTGGCGGTTGTTTATTTCACAAAACATGCAAAGTTAATATTAAAAAAGAAATATACTATCTCTGAGCGGAAAAATCCCCATCCTCACTACAAACTTTACAAAGTCCATATACATATAACAAATGGTGGTGTACACAAAACCGGTATTTTTCTTCAATATGTTCAACCACTTCTTCAATCCGCGGATCAGAGAATTCCTCCACTTTCCCGCATTTCTGACAAATCAAATGTTCATGGTGGCGATTATTAAAAGCCTTTTCGAACTGGGCAATATTATTACCGAACTGATGCTTGATTACCAGCTTACAATCCAGCAATAATTCAATAGTATTATATAAAGTTGCCCGGCTTACCCGATAGTTTTTATTTTTCATAAAAACATACAGCGATTCAATATCGAAATGTCCTGTATGAGAATAAATCTCATCGAGGATAGCATATCTCTCCGGAGTTTTTCGATGTCCTTTTTGCTGCAAATAAGCAGTAAAAATTTCCTTTACCGTCTCTTTTATCTTGTCCATGACTGTATCGATGGCTATAGCCTTTTATTATATCGGTTTTACATCATTTTATTTCTCCTCATTTTCCACCCGCATAACCGTTTCTACTCCTTTTACTTGTGAAATCCGGGAAACAATATTGTTCAAATCAACCGTATTGTGCACATACAAATGAATGACTCCTTCGAATATACCATCCCGGGCATCGAAATGGATCATCCGCATATTTACAGTTTCTTCGTGGGCGATCAAAGAGGTGATCTCACTCACAATTCCCTGCGAGTCGATACCGGTAATCCGGACAACTGCCAAAAAAGACATCAATTTATGACTAACCCATTTGACAGGTACGATTTTATCCCCGAAACTGGCCATTAAACGAATCGCCTCAGGACAGGAGCGTTTATGCACAATCACTTTGGTACCCGCAATATTCAATCCCACGACATCATCTCCTGGAATCGGATTACAACAGGGAGCAATGGCAAAGTCCGAATTGACATCAATGGGAAGATCGTTCTGATTTTTTTTCTTCCCGTCGACCTCTTTGCCAGACCATAGAAATTGTAATTTCCAATATTTGATAAATCGGTTTTCCGTCTTCCTTTTCAACAGCTTTTCCAACTCTTCTTCTGTAATGACACTTTTGGCAATCTCTACATAGAGATCGTCTTTATTTGTCAGTCCGTAATTCGCCAGTACTTTTTTCAAAGGTTCGGAAGTCGGAGGTAAGTCTAGCTTCTTTATCACATTTTCAAAAATAGCAATTCCATTGCGCATCAACTCTTTACGATATTTTTTAAAAGAAGCGTTGATATGGGTACGGGCCTTTGCCGTAACGACAAATTCGAGCCATTCTTTTTGAGGTTTCTGTTTATCGCTGGTCAGAATTTCCACCTGATCTCCACTAGCCAACTTCTGACTCATAGGTACCAATTTGTGATTCACCTTAGCTCCGATACAGGAGTTTCCAATTTCTGTGTGGATATCATACGCAAAATCCAAAGCTGTAGCTCCTTTGGGCAAAGTGCGCATATATCCTTTAGGGGTGAATACCCGGATTTCTTTGGCAAAAAGATTAAGTTTGAATTCGTCCAGAAATTCCAGTGCACTGGCATCGGGTTGGTCCAGAATTTCTTTCAAGCTTGCCAACCACTTATCCAGTTCTGAACTCTCCCCTTCGTTTTTATATTTCCAATGAGCAGCCAGCCCTTTTTCGGCAATTTCATCCATACGTTCAGAACGAATCTGTACCTCGAACCATTGCCCTTCCGGTCCCATCACTGTCAGGTGTAACGCTTCATACCCATTGGCTTTGGGGACACTCACCCAATCGCGTATTCTTTCAGGTTTAGGACTATAAATATCCGTAATCAAAGAATAAATATTCCAACATTGCCATTTTTCCGGCTGATCTTCCTTGGGTTTGAAAACAATCCTCACCGCCAGCAAATCGTATATCTCGTCGAAGCTGATATTCCGTCTTTGCATTTTCAGCCATACAGAATACACACTTTTAGTTCGTGCCGTAATTGTATATTCGTAATGATTATCGCTTAAACGTTGCCGAATCGGCCGGATGAATTCCTCGAATAAAGCAGAAAATTGTCTTTTATAGGCTTCGATCTTATTGGCAATCACCTCATATTCTTCGGGATGTTCATATTTCATGCTCAGATCTTCCAGTTCGGTCTTGATGGCATGAAGTCCCATCCGGTGGGCCAAAGGAGCATAAATATAAAGAGTCTCGCTCGCAATTTTTACTTGTTTGTGCTCAGGCATAAAAGCCAGCGTTCGCATGTTGTGCAGCCGGTCAGCGATTTTAATCAGGATCACCCGTACATCATCGGCCAAGGTCAGAATCATTTTCCGAAAGCTTTCAGCCTGCCGGCTCGTATCCGAGCCCATCACTCCGCTGATCTTGGTGAGGCCGTCCACAATACTGGCCACTTTCGGCCCGAACAAATTAGAGATATCTTCTACGGTATAATCAGTATCTTCTACCACATCATGTAGTAAGGCAGAAATAGCAGAAGTTGTACCTAAGCCGATTTCCTTAACTGCAATTTTGGCTACAGCCAAAGGATGCAGGATATAAGGTTCCCCCGATCTTCTTTTGACTCCTTTATGAGCTTTATTAGCAAATTCGAAAGCTTCTCTGATCCTTTGCCTGTTTTCTTTAGAAGTTTCTTTCCGCAAAGATCTCAATAAATCCTCAAAGGCCTCTTTTATCTGTTCTTGTTCTGTCATAGGCTGCTATAAAAATAGATGAAACGGATAAAAAGGACAACACGGATAAAAAGATAAAGCAGTTTATTGGGTACCCCAAAAACCGTTTTATCTTTCGTCCTTTTTATCTGTTTTATTTTTCACCCACTTTATCCGTTTCATATTTCATCTGTTTTATCCACTTCATCCCCTTGCAAATATAATGAAAATATAAAATGAATGCAGTATTATTCCGGTAGCTTTTTCACTCTCAAAGCTAGCAAGGCAACCGAAGTTGAGTACACTGAATAAGCTTGCCCATAAAAATGCCAGCCATTTCCTCGAACAATTCCGCTTTTTCAGTCGAAAAATAACAGATTTCCCCTTGTTTACTTAGCCGCTGTTCCATTTCAGGATGTCGCTGCAAATAATTGGCCAGACTTCCTGCCACGATATGTCCCTGGCTAATCACGTTCAGCGAAGAAGGAGCAAACTGTCGGATCAAGGGAAGCAACAAAGGATAATGAGTACATCCCAAAATTACCGTATCCATTTCAGGATCGGCACACCACAGTTCCCGTAAGGATTTTTCGACAAAATAGGCAGCACCAGCACCGTTCAACTCATTATTTTCCACCAAAGGGACCCACATCGGACAAGCTAACTGGGTAATTCGGAATTTATGGGAACCATACAATTTTTCGATTTCCAGAGGATAGGAACCTGAAGCCACCGTCCCCCGTGTGGCCAAAATGCCAATATGCCCATTCTGGGAATATTGTGCTAGCGCTTCTACGCTAGGGCGGATCACTCCCAGCACCCTTTTTTCCGGAGCAATCTCTGGCAAATCTACCTGCTGAATTGTGCGAAGCGCCTTAGCCGAAGCTGTATTACAGGCCAGAATAACCAAACGGCATCCCATACTGAACAAATGGGATACAGCTTCACGAGTATAACGATACACCACATCAAAAGAGTGAGTCCCATACGGTGCACGTGCATTATCTCCCAGATAAATATAATCGTATTGTGGCAATACCCGGACGATTTCTTTCAATATCGTCAAACCTCCGTAACCAGAATCGAACACACCGATTTTTTCACCTTGTAGCATATACTCAAGAGATTAATCAAAAAAGCCGCCTTGAGGGCGGCTTTTTCCATCCAAGATAAATTTTATTGTAATCCTAATTTTTTCTTAACCAGCGGTAAAATATCGTCAGCAGTTTCCGCTACATATAAAATACCAGCATTCAATTCAAAAATATAAGTAAAGCCATTTTCCTTACCCACCGCTTTGATAGCATTCAATGCTTTATCCATAACCGGCTGCATCAAACTCTTCTGAGATTTGTCCAGTTCTGTCATCGCAATTTCTTGAAAACGCTGTATTCTTTGATATAATTCCTGTAATTCCTGTTCTTTAGAGGCACGGATCACTTCGGAATAAGTTTTCTCTTTTTCACTGAATTCGGCAGACTTGGTCTGGAACTGTTCGCGCAGATTAGTCATTTCCTTCTCTACTTCATCCTGCTTAGCCTGGAACTGCTTCTGTGCTTCAGTCCATTCAGGCATAGCCTGAATCAACTTCTGCGTATCGATATATCCCAGTTTTGTCTGAGCAGAAACACTCATAGCCCCTAAACTCAATGCTACAAGTACAAACAATTTAATTACATTCTTCATCGTCTTATGGTTTATTGTTTTGATTCTACATTAATTATACCTGACAAAAATAATAAAATAAATCCGCTTTTCAAGTGAAAAGAGAAAATAGACAATTGAAAATGATATTTATTAGGTCCTTTAAACATTAAACAATGAACATTAAAGGGACTTTAACCGGACTTCCGGTTAAAATTCCTGTCCTAAGACAAAGTGAATCTGAGACCCCGAAGCACCCGAGCGTCCCGGTACTTTGTCGAATCCATACCCCCAGTCGATACCCAACAAACCGAACATCGGCAGGAAAACACGCAATCCGACACCGGCCGACCGATACAAATTGAAGGGCTCGAAATCTTTAATGTCATACCAAGAATTACCGGCTTCCAGGAAAGCCAAAGCGTAAATGGTAGCCGATTGTGCTAACGAAATCGGATACCGCACTTCCATCGTCAATTTCGAATACAAACTGGCATCGGAAGCACTCGGCGCTAGGAAACTCGAACCCGCATTCGTCAAAGAACCGTTTTCGTATCCTCTCAAGCCGATGTATTCACGTCCATACAAACTATATCCCGACATTCCGTCTCCTCCCATTTCGAAACCTTCAAACGGAGAGCGTTTGTGTTTATTGAAATGTCCCAGATAACCGTACTGCACACCGGTATACAACACAAATTTTTCTTTTTGATCCAAAGGCATAAACACCTTTCCCTGAAATTTCCATTTATGGAATTCAATCCAGCGGTATTTATCTTCGTCCTTGATATTCGGGCTACCATAGTTCTTATCAGTAAACCAAGAATAAGGAGGTGTAAAGGTCAGCCCTAAGGTAAAATCAGAACCTTTCCGGGTATACAACGGATTGTCAATAGAACTTCTTCTCAATTGGACAGCGAACGACAGATTGTTGGAATTACCTTCTTGTATGATGTAATAAGGCCAATTCTTCAGGGTATAGCGCTGATAGGATGCTTCCGTATACATTGTAAAATAATCGTCCGGCCAAGTGATACGGCGCCCTAATCCGGCACTTAGTCCAAAGGTAGTCATCAACTGGCTGTCATCGTACATATCCTTGGCAGAACTTCCGGCATAATAAGAATTATAATAACTCCGGGAATAACCAGTTTGTCTGGAATAGTAAGCCGATACACTCAGAGAATTCGGCTTCTTACCTCCCAACCACGGTTCACGGAAAGAAACACTGAACGAGGTATAATATTTTCCGTTGGTCTGTGCCTTCAAGCTCAGAGTTTGTCCATCTCCCTGAGGTAACGGCCGGTAAGATTCCCAGTTAAAAATATTCCGCATCGAGAAATTGGTAAAAGTCAACCCCACCGAACCGATGATCATTCCGGCCCCCCAACCTCCAGAAATCTCGATCTTATCATTGGCTTTTTCTTCCACTTTATAAACCAAGTCTACCGTACCAGCTTCCTGATTCGGTATCGGGTCCGGTGAAATTTTTTCCGGATCGAAATGTCCCAGATTCGCTAACTCCCGAATACTCCGGATGATATCGTCCCGGCTGAATAATTCTCCCGGATAAGTATACAATTCCCGGCGAATCACATGTTCATGCGTACGGTCGTTACCTTTAATGATCACCCGATCGATTGTGGCCTGAGGACCTTCTACCAAACGGATTTCCACATTGATAGAGTCTTTTCCCACCACCGTTTCAATCGGCAGCGAACGGAAAAACAGGTATCCCTTGTTCAGATATATCAGGTTGGCCACAGCATCGTCATCAGAATTAAGACGTTCTTCGAAATACTTTTTATTATATACATCACCCTTTTTAATATTTAGAATCTGGGAAAGCATTTCTGCATCGGCCACCGTATTCCCTACCCAAGTGATGTTATTATAATAGTATTTATTCCCTTCTTCTACATCGATATAAATTTTCACCCGATTAGGAGAAACCTGTACAACACTATCGGCCAGAATCGAAGCATCCCGATAACCCAGTTCGTTGTATTTATCGAGCAAGTTATATTTATCCTCTTCATAACTCTCCTCTATATACTTAGCCGATTTGAAGAAATTTTTCAGCGATTTTTCCTTAGTCTTTTTCATCGCCCCCTTCAGCTTACCGTCACGCACTTCCTGGTTTCCGGTAATCACAATATCGCTGATCTTGATCTTGCTCTTTCTTTCAACGTTCACATCCAAAATCACAAAATTCGGATGTTCGGGATCGTCCCGTTGAAGTACTTTAATTTCTATGTTATAATACCCCTTTTCTTTGAAATACTTTTCAACGATACGTTCAAGATTAGAGATCATATTATCGGTTACCTGCGTACCCGGAGTCGGATTGATTCTCTCTTTTATCTTATTTTCTTCGGACTTTTTCAAACCGATAAAATTGATACGGGAGAGTTTGTGCCGTTCCACCAAATACAAAATCAGAAACACTTTATTTCCCTCATAATGATCGACAGTGATCGACACATCGGAAAACAGCCCTTGAGAATATAAACGCCGAATCGCTTTTGTAATAGCATCTCCAGGGATGGCGATTTCACTACCTACAGCCAATCCCGATAATTGGATCAACGTCTGAGGGTCATATTGTTCTCCCAAACCGGTCACTTCAATACCACCGATTTCGTATGTTTTTGGACTGGAATAATACACTTCGGGAAGAGAATCCGTATCTGCAGTCTGTGCCATAGTTCGGCATACGCAGAAAAAAGTCATCAGAATACCAAGAATTACCTTTCTTATCATATATTTTCTGTTAGCAACTTTTCGTTGCATTATAAAAATAGCCTTTTATTTATCTTTTATCTGTTCTCCCGTCATTCCAAAACGTCTTTCCCGCTGCTGAAAATTTCGGATTGCCAAATATAAATCATCTTTTTCAAAATCAGGCCAAAATTTGTCGATAAAATAAAATTCGGTATAGGCGGATTGCCATAATAAAAAATTACTCAAACGACATTCTCCGCTGGTACGGATCAACAAATCAGGATCCGGAATGCCCGAGGTGGTCAGATAACCGGCAAAAACATCTTCCGTAGTCTGTAGTAAATCCGTCATTTTACCCTCTTTATAATCGCTAGCCAAGCGTTTGGCAGCCTCCAATATTTCCCAACGTGCTCCATAGCTCAGGGCCAGAATCAGAGTGACCCCTGTATTTTCGGCAGTTTGATCAATCAATCCCTTCATTTTTTTCCACACCTCTTCTGGTAAATCGGTTGTATGCCCGATCACCTTGATTCTCACCCCCTGCCGCATCAATTCCGACGTTTCATGGACAATAGCATCCGCCATCAACCCCATCAAGGCATTCACTTCCGCCTCCGGCCGGTTCCAGTTTTCGATTGAAAAGGTATATAAAGTCAAATATTTCAACCCTATTTCACCTGCACCTTCCACAACACGCTTTACTGTCTCTACGCCTTCGCGATGACCATAAATCCGTTCAAAACCCCGCTGTTGGGCCCATCGGCCGTTGCCATCCATAATGATAGCGACATGCTGAGGTAAACCGTTTGCAATTATTTCTTCTTTTATCTCCATGAGCTCATATTAATCAAAATACTAAAAATGACACTCCAGATTCATCGGAAAACGATAAGAAAAAGGATGCCTGTAACAAAAAACAGTCTTCATTAAACCAGAAACCTAGTTTCTCCCATACTTCAGGACTCCTGCAACCGATCAATCTTATCCATAAAAGTTCCCAACCGTCCCATTCAATATCAGAAGACCATTGCCGATAAAAGTTAAATTTCACTCTCCCAGATAATAGTCCTTCTCCGATAACTCCGACGTCTGCGCCAGGTTGACAAAAACCGCTCAAAGATAACAACAAAAGCGATAAAAGTGAAAAGGAGAAAGTGAAAATTCGGGTAACAAATGCTAAGAAACAATAACATCCTCCTCAGGACAGACACAACTGCCTTTCTCCGAACGTATACTGATTCTTGCCTTTTTCCACGTTTTTCCATATTACTATCCTGTTCTGCTCATTTCTTTTTTACTCGAAACGATGTCCTCCGTTTCGCTTATCTTCTCCCCACATCAATTTATTTCTCAAAGTACTATAGTAATTATGCTGGGGAAGTTTCACCACATTCATTTTAGCCTGGGCAGTCCGGATAGTCAACACAGGCCCGTCACTCATTTTTTGCAAACGCGAATCCATACTCAGCACAAATTCGCCAGAGCGGCCTTCCACTTTTAGTCTGATTTCCGCCTCATTCGGAACAATCAGCGGCCGCATGCTAAGATTATGAGGACAAATAGGCGTCAAGATGATATTCCGACATTCCGGACTTACGATCGGCCCCCCTCCACTAAGCGAATAAGCGGTAGAACCGGTCGGAGTAGCCACCACCAGTCCATCGGCCCAATAAGTCGTCAGGTAAACCGTTCCGATATAAGCATGTATTTTCAGCAAAGAAGAGGTAGCAGCTTTTAAAATGCCCACTTCATTCAAGGCATAATCAAATCCAGACATTACTTTTCCATCCACTTCCAACTGCAACATATCCCGCTGTTCAACAGAGTACTGTCTGGTTGCAATACACCGAATGGCATCATCGATTTCTCCAGCGGGAACATTGGCCAGAAATCCCAGATGCCCGCTATTCACCCCCAATACCGGGACACTGTTGTCCTTCACATATACCACAGAATCCAAAAAAGTTCCATCCCCACCAACACTCAGAAACAAACTGACCTTTTCCGCACCGAACCCTTCTTTTCCGAAACAAGTCCGGAAAGGAGGCACACAAGCATACTTTTCTCTAAGCAAAACCGCCAGTCTCTCCTCACACACCATTCCGATGCCCTCTTGTTGTAAACCATCTAGTAAACGTTTCAGGTAAGGGTAAAACTCCTCTTCTATGTCTCTACCGTATATTGCAACCACCATAATCCATTCATCTTGAAATTCATTGAGGACAAAGATAGAAAAAAGATAAAACCGATGAAACGGTTTATCACATAACCCAACCACTTCAATCGCTTTATCCGTTTCAACCTCACATCGAAAGGTATTTCATCAGCATGCCATACCGTTCTTTCAGACTATCCTGCACCTCTTCGCCGGCAACAAAACTGTTTCTCACCGTATATCCATAACGGATGAAAGTTTCTAGAATAGGATCTATGTTCAGCGTATTGATTTTCAAAGTAAGCATCAAGCGCTGCGAATCTTGTTTCCCGGAAACATAACAACTCAGCACCCGAGCTTCGTTATACTCTACGATCTGTGCCACCTCGGCCAAAGAATAATCGATGCGGTTCACTTCCAACACCAAAATACCTCCAGACTGATCGGCACAAAGCAACGTATCCAGATGACGTAAAATATCCGTAAGCGTGACTGAGCCAATAAAATTATTCTTCCGGTCCAGTACTGCCACCACCGACAACAGCCCGGCCGCCGCCAATCCAACGACATCGAATATATGATAATCCTCATAGACATATGTCCCTTCTACTGGTATTGATAACACTTCCAGTTTATCGTTCAAATCCCCATGAGCATAAATCGACTCATCGTCAACTAGTCCCAAGAACGTCTTACCTTGAGTTAAAGGTAGATGCGACACACGGAACAATTCCATCCAATTGAGCGCCTGCAAACAAGAATCTCCCCTTTTCAATACGGGAACAACATTCGATATGAGTTCCGATGCAATCATAGTCTTTTGTACAACGATCCGACAACAGACAAAGTTACAAATGTTTTTCGAATAAGCTTACTCACAGAAATTTTCACCCTATACTGCTTTTCCCAAAAGAATTGAACCATCCGTATCGATTTTTGTTATACATTTGTATTTTAAAATTTAAACTTAAAAACATCATGTTACCCAAATTTCTTATTGCGGATAATTCACAGGAAGCCATTGACTTAGTTTATGTTGTACATACGGAAAAACCGCGTTGCATCATTCAATGTGATTTGGACGGCTTTTATAGCAATCAGAAAATCTATTGGATCGACGAAGAACCGTTAATTCAAGACGATCTGGATACCCTCCTGGAAGAAGCAGAAGATTTTTACGAAAAAGAACTGGATAACCAGGAAGAAATCTACGACGAAGAAGATGTTTGACATAAACAATAAAAAATATGGACTACACAAAAGAAGATATAAAAAATCTAAAACATAGAGGTATCAAGCCGGAACAAATCGACAGGCAACTGGAAAATTTCAAAAAAGGATTCGACTATGTTAGTCTCTCCGAACCAGCAACCGTCGGCAATGGAATTCTCTGTATTCAGCCGGAAGAGGAAGAGCGGTTGACAGCACTTTATGAGCACGCCTGCCAGAAAGGTGATATACTGAAAATGGTACCGGCGTCGGGGTCTGCTACACGAATGTTTAAAGAACTGTTTAATTTTATGAATTCCTATCAGGGTACAGAAGAGGAATTTCTGACATTCTTACAGGACAAAGGGTCAGGTACGATGTACAGCTTTTTTGAAAAACTAGAAGAACTTCCTTTCTATAACCGTCTAGCAGCTGCCTTATGGAATGATGGCAAGGACATCGAAAAAATGATCGCCAAACGGGAATTCAACGAAATATTGGCTTACATCCTAACCGACAAAGGCCTGAATTACGGGAATACTCCCAAAGGACTCGTAGATTTCCATATTTATCGCGATTTTGTAAGGACGGCCTTCGATGAACATATCGTCGAAGGAGCTTTGTATTGCAATAGCGGCAAAACGACAAAACTCCATTTCACAGTGGCGGAAGAATACATGAATCTTTTCAAAGAACGGCTGAAAAAAATAACGAAGGTCTTCGAGAAAATGTTCAATGTAAAATATGAAGTGACATTTTCCATCCAAAAACCTTCAACCGATACAGTCAGCATTGGCCCTGAGGGGGAAATCCTACGCGACGATGAAGGGAAACTAGTATTCCGCCCGGGCGGTCATGGTGCCTTGATCTACAACTTAGACGAGTTGAAAGCCGATATTATTTTTATCAAGAATATCGACAATGTCATCCCCGACCGCGCTAAAGGAGATACGGTCAAATATAAAAAACTACTTGCTGGTACCCTTCTGGAACTGCAACAAAAGATTTTCAGCTATCTGCATATCCTAGATAAGAAACCGACGGAAGAACAGTTGTCAGAAATCGATGCTTTCCTGAACAACATCGGTTATAAAGAAACGGCAGAAAAAACATATAAAGACCCAAAAGAACATATCAGGCATCTGCACAATTTGCTCGACCGCCCGATCCGTGTGTGCGGCATGGTGAAAAACGAAGGCGAGCCGGGAGGAGGCCCGTTCTGGGTACAGACTACAGACGGAAGTTCCCGCTTGATGATCATTGAGTCAGCTCAAATCAATCTGAAAGATAAAGAACAGAAAAAAATTTTCGACCATTCTACCCATTTCAATCCGGTAGATCTGGTTTGTGGCACAAAAAACTACAAAGGGAAAAAATTCGACTTGGAAAAATTCATCGATGCCAGTCAAGGATTCATCACTCGCAAATCCTATCAGGGCAAAGAAATTGAAGTGCAGGAATTACCGGGCCTTTGGAACGGTGCGATGGCCAACTGGATCACCGTTTTTGTAGAGGTGCCCCTAACGACCTTCACTCCAGTGAAAACTGTCTTCGACCTATTCCGGTTCGAGCATAGAAACGTATTAAAAAAATAAGCAGAAAAGATGGAAAAAAGACGGAATTATTTATCACTGATCCTCAAAGGATGTGCCATGGGAGCCGCCGATGTTGTTCCGGGAGTATCGGGAGGGACCATAGCCTTTATCACAGGTATTTATGAAGAACTCATCGATTCTATCAAAAGCATCGACCTGCAAGCCATAAAACTGTTATTCCGATTCCGGTTCCGGGAGTTCTGGAACAAAATCAACGGCACTTTCCTGATTTCTGTCGTTTGTGGTATCGCTATTTCCATTTTTTCGTTAGCCAAATTGATGACCTGGCTGCTGGAACACCATCCCATCTATATTTGGTCATTTTTCTTCGGCTTGATCATCGCCTCGTCCTTGCTGGTAGCCAAAGAAATCCGGAAATGGAATATGCTCACCATCCTAGCTCTGGTAGCAGGCATTGCTGCTGCTTACACTATCACCGTCATGACCCCGGCGGAAACGCCCGACATCTGGTGGTTTATCGTCCTTTCAGGAGCCATCGCCATTTGTGCCATGATCCTGCCCGGCATCTCCGGAGCCTTTATTCTTTTACTGATGGGTAAATACAGCTATATTCTAGGGGCAGTAAGCACTTTCAATATTGGGGTACTCCTGCTTTTTGCCGTAGGAGCCATCGCCGGCATCATCAGTTTTTCCCACCTGCTTTCATGGTTGCTGAAACATCACCACAACACGACAGTAGCCCTGCTGACCGGATTTATGGTGGGGTCTCTCAATAAAGTGTGGCCCTGGAAAGAAACTTTACAGACATATATCGATAGCCACGGAGTAGAAAAAGCATTGGTAGAAGCCAACATCTCTCCTATGTATTATGAATTCCTAAGCCAGCAAAATCCATTGATCTGGGAAGCGATTCTCATGTGTGTGACAGGCTTCTTCCTAATTTGGGGCATCGAATATATCGGTCGAAAAATACAACAAAACTAAATCTCTTGAACATGCAACTTTATGGTATCATCGGCTTTCCATTAGAACATTCTTTTTCCCCGCGTTATTTCAACGAGAAATTCCACCAGGAAAGTATCGATGCCTTCTACCGGACTTTCGAAATTCGGGAAGCAGCAGAAATTCGGGAAATCTTAAACACCCATCCAAACCTTCGAGGGGTCAATGTCACTATTCCCTATAAACAAGCGATTCTCCCCTACCTGAATGCCATCGATCCCGTAGCCAAGGATATCAAAGCCGTAAATTGCGTGAAAATTACCACCAAAAAAGGAAAGCCTTTTCTGACCGGCTATAATACCGATGTATACGGTTTCTTGGATGCTTTGCTGGATTTTATTCCCTGGCCAATCCCCAAAGCCCTGATTCTGGGCAACGGCGGAGCCGCCAAAGCAATTCGCTATGTCCTGCCCTACCTCGGCATCGATTTCCTAACCGTCAGCCGTACCCCACGCGTATCCGGGGAAATCGGATATTCCGAGGTAAGTCGCTTCCTTCCCGACCATCGCCTGATCATCAACACCACCCCGCTCGGCACTTGGCCCCATACAGCCGACTGCCCGAACCTCCCTTACGAAGCCCTCACCCCCAACCATTACCTTTTCGACTTGGTGTACAATCCGGAAATCACTACTTTTATGCAAAAAGGGCAACAACAGGGCGCCAAAACCTGCAATGGCTATGCTATGCTGACCAGCCAGGCAGAAATGAGCTGGCATCTTTGGACGAAGTAATTTTTTTTCTCTAACTTTTTCTTTTTTCAAAGAATCTTTTTATCTTCGCAAACGTTTCAAAAGCTATTTTAGCATTATGTATCTTCCTTCTGAATATTATTTTGTATTGGCATACATAATGGGATCCCTGAAATTTCATTGGGGACTTTGATCATGTGGGGTTACCTGGCCCCGTCGGAATCGGCATTTACAGGCCATTGCTTTTCGGATTTTTTTAATTGACAATCATAAAATCAGACAAAATTATGCAAAAACAGCTATTATTAGGTGTTGAAGCCATTGCACAGGGTGCAATCGACAGTGGTATTTCAGGTGTATATGCTTACCCTGGCACACCTTCGACCGAAATTACCGAGTATATTCAAGGCTCTAAAGAAGCAATCGCCCGCAACATTCACCGAGCTTGGGCCGCTAACGAAAAAACAGCGATGGAATCGGCTCTTGGAATGTCATATGCCGGCAAAAGAGCGTTGGTATGTATGAAACATGTCGGCATGAATGTGGCTGCCGACTGCTTTATGAATGCAGCTATCACCGGCGCTAACGGAGGTATGGTGGTAACGGCTGCCGACGACCCTTCTATGCATTCTTCACAAAATGAACAGGACTCCCGGATATATGGTAAATTTGCCCTGATTCCTATTTTAGAGCCCTCCAACCAACAGGAAGCGTACGAAATGACGCGTTACGGATTTGCCTTATCAGAAACTGTGGGTAGTCCTGTATTGATGCGGATTACCACCCGATTAGCACACTCCCGGGCCGGCGTAGAAACTCATGAGGGGCTAGAGGAAAACCACCTGCATTTACCGGAAAACAAACGGCAATTCGTATTGCTACCGGCTATTGCCCGCAAACGCTACCGGCTTTTACTCGAAAAGCAAGCAGACTTTGTTAAGGCTTCGGAACAATCTCCCTTCAATCAATATCTAGACGGAAACGATAAATCACTGGGTATCATAGCCTGTGGAATCACCTACAACTATCTGCAGGAAAATTTCAACGGTAAATGTCCCTACCCGGTTGTAAAAGTCAGCCAGTATCCGCTACCTAAAAAAATGATCAAACGCTTACAACGCGAATGCAAACAGATTCTGATACTGGAAGAAGGATACCCCATGGTGGAAGAAATGTTGAAAGGATACCCCGGACAAGAAAATATCCTGGGCCGTTTGGACGGTACTTTACCCCGGGACGGAGAATTAAATCCGGATCTGATAGCCAAAGCCCTCTGCCTGCCGACTAAAGAAGGGGCTCCCGTACCAGAACTTGTCGTCCCCCGCCCGCCAGCCCTTTGTAACGGCTGCAGCCACCGGGACGTTTACAATGCTTTGAACGAAGTGATTGCTACCTATGGCGAAGGCCGTGTATTCTCGGATATCGGTT
>JAETOX010000210.1 GCA_021771575.1 Bacteroides sp.
AAGAACCGATTCCTTTATAGTCTTTAGGTGTCGTGCCAAGTAACTTTTTCAGGAATCCGTGCGCCATGTCATCCATTGCGTTTTCGTAGAAAGGCTGCAATTTCAGCGTCCCCGACTTATGAGCCTCATAATTCTTGCGGTCTTCCTTGCTCATCAGGTTCTGTATATACTTGCTCCAGAAATCAGCATCATTGTTCCCGGCACGATAGATTTGAGCCAGCTCTATGGCACGCTTTCCCCTCGTACCCAGTTTGCCGAACTCAATCAGCCACGGACGAAGCTCCTGTAGCAAGGCCTTATTCTCACAGGACTTTTCCATTTCAGCCGGAACCTTTTCCACCTTCTCAAATTCAGCTTTGAGCAACCGGGCCTCATCGTCGTTCCAATCCGCCATCCGGAAAGTCTTGGTCTCCCAGGATTCATCGCGACGGTAACCGTTTTCCGTATCGCTGGAATGTATCGCAAACGTACGGTAAGCATCTTTGGCTTTGGGAGCCAGTTCCACCAATCCTCTTTCCCAGTTGTCGATAGGGTTATAGTTGGCGATGTTCCATGCATAGTCCGCAACACCATACAAGGCAAGTTTAGAGGCCTCACCGTGTTCCATGGGATTGCTGATGACACCACAAACCTCATTTTGTGTAAGCGAGGTATCCAGACCATATACAGGCCCCTGTAGAATGAAGTTACGGACATAATCGGTTACCGGATAATTCCACCAGTAATATGCAGGTCTTTTGATGCGTGAATTTATCCATTCCATGGTTTCGGGAGTCATGTCACTACATACCACATCTCCAGTCCAGAACACTTTAATATCCGGATTCAGACTATTTCCATAAATAGCCAGACTTCCTTGCGGAGTAGGATTTGCCCAAAGCTTGGAATAGTCGGTAGGACAGACAGTCAACGGAGACACATCTCCTTTGGCCTTCACAAAATCATCCGTCAGCCGGTTCAAGAGTTCCGTCTGTTTCAGCGGATTGGTGCCTTCGCCGGAAATATCATCGAAGAAGATGGCGAAATCCCTTACCCCCAGGTCGTACATCCAGTTGAATTTGTTGACCAGGTTCTGATAGTCTTCTTCGTTCCATTTGATGTCCTGTCCCGGATGAATGGCCCATACAAAATCCACCCGGTTCCGTTTGCAGGCCTGCACCAGTTCCCTGATGTTTTGGGCTTCTTTCTCGGGATACGGCAGCCTCCAGTTCGGACAACTGTGGTACGGGTCGTCTTTGGGACCGTACAGGTAAGTGTTCATTTTGAATTTCCCATAGAAATCGATCAGCGACATACGCACCTGATGCGACCACGGTGTACCGTAAAAGCCCTCTACTACACCCCGATTGGGCAAGTCCGGATAGTCGTTAATATCCAGATAAGGCAATTCCCCGTTCTGAGCAACGGGACTTTCCAAAAGCTGGCGTAATGTCTGGATGCCATAAAAGGCTCCTCGTTCATCGTAACCCACGATGGATATTCCTGCTTTATCAATGTGCATGGCATAAGCTCCGGAAACTTCCTTTATGCCTTGCTTGCGTGCGGCTTTCTTTCCAAAGTCAAGGGTCAGCTTTACCCCTTTCTTCGCCAATGTGAGAAAGTCCAGGTTCTCCGAGAACTTATGCTGTTTGTCCTTCAGGACCACTCCGGGGGTAATATCCAGCACCCCGTTTCCGTTGACGGTCAATTCGTGAGGAGTCGGATTGATAATAATTCCATGGTGGTCTATCTTCTCTCCGGGAACAGGCAATACTTGTTGGATTTCCAGTCTCTGTGACGATAAATCGAACTCAGTTTCTTGAGCGAAGAGGTTGCCGCATGCCAGTGCGCATATCGCTCCTACCATTAATGATTTGTGATAATGTCTCTTTTTCATAATAACTGAATAGGGGTTTATCCAACAAAGCTATCAATTTAATCTGAATTAAAAGTTGTTTTGTGTCAAAAAAGACTGTATGGGTCTACTGCTCTATCTCTCGGGGTTGAATGTTTACCTTGCAAAACTTTAGTCACTTTATTTTTTGTTTAATCTTTTAACCTCTTTGTCGAAGTCACTTTCAAGCATATCCATTTCTCGCTTGCGGTATATTTCAAATTCCTTTTCAGCTTTTTCTATGGCTTGTTTATGTGAAATATTGCCTTTGCCGACCAAGATTTTTCGTTTGTGAGCTATAATCTGATTGTCAAGAGCTTCTATCCAGTCCTTCATAGACATAGGGTTCATTTCCAATGCCTGGAATTCTGCAAAATCGAGAAATCCTGAAACTAACAGATTCAGTCGTTGCAACTCTATTTCTGACAAATAGTTTTTCGCTATTTTTACATCATCTTTGGTTACGTAATTACCTTTGAAATTAGTCATTCCGACAAACGGTTTTTCATTGGCAACACGGTTGTATATTACCTCAGCAGCTGTATTCTCATGAACCGCATAATGCAGTTTATTCTGCACGGTGGCGAAAAAAGTTTTAGTCATTTCACTGCGAGGATCATAATCCGTAGCTGTAGCATATATGTCCGTAACCTGCTGGTAAAAATTTCGTTCGCTACTACGAATATCCCTGATACGTTGCAATAATTCTCGGAAATAGCGGTTTCCTCCCTGTTTCAGCCGTTCATCATCCATCGCAAAACCTTTCTGAATATATTCATGCAAACGTTGTGTCGCCCAACGCCGGAAACGTGTGGCTATTTGAGACTGGACACGATATCCCAAAGCTATGACCATATCGAGGTTGTAATGAGCAACATCTCGTGATTGTGTCTTCCCTTCTATTGCTCCATGTTGAGTGGTTATTCGGAAATTCCGAACAACCACATTTTTATCAAGCTCTCCATCTTCAAATATATGCTTAATATGTTCGCTTACATTTGATTTACTAGTTTGGTATATCTCTGCTAGCTGGCTCTGTGTCAGCCATAAATCTTCGTCAGCAAAGCGAACCGATACACGAGTTATTTCGTTATCGTCCTGATATAGGATTATTTTATTTTCTTCGTTCATTTTTATTAACTAAATCGTTATTTGCTATTTTTCAAACTCTCCTTCAATGCCAAACCTTTTGCCGTAAGACGATATTTTTGCAACTTACTTTGCTTCTCATTAGGTAAAGTAAACTCTATATAGCCTTCATCCATAGACGGTTTAAGATATGTATTGCGAAAATATGTCCGATGCTTAATTCCTAATGTTGATTGTAGAGTCTCCCTATCAGTTTCACCTTCTATACAAGCAACAAGAGTTCTTATCTGTTCAGATACATTGTCAAAATCATGAGCAGTATCATGAGCTGTATCATGAGCAGTATCA
Organism: Bacteroides sp.; assembly: GCA_021771575.1. Classification (GTDB taxonomy): domain Bacteria; phylum Bacteroidota; class Bacteroidia; order Bacteroidales; family Marinifilaceae; genus Odoribacter. Next base: position 3,311 of record JAETOX010000210.1, read on the forward strand.
TGAGCAGTCATAGTAAAAGTAACACGAATAAAGTTGTCAGTAAACTTAAAGCACTCTTCTCCGTATGCTCTTATTATGCGAGGAATTCCGGAGCCTAACGACTCTACCAATTCCAAATCTC
>JAETOX010000017.1 GCA_021771575.1 Bacteroides sp.
ACGCTGACGATTTCGAAACCTTTCGGACGATATTGCAGATAAAGGCGGACCAGTTCGGGATTCTGCTGGCGGCTGGCAGGATTCGACGATGCCCAGAAATGCACTAATTTCCATTTCGTTTTCAGTCCGTGAAGAGAAAACTTATTGCCATCGGGTTTGATCAAGGCAAAGTCGGGGGCGATCTCACCGATAGCCAGTTTTCCATAACGGTCCAGAGCGGCGGCGATGGCTTGGCCGGGAACCGTTGCCTGCGCCTGCGGACTCAGCAGATCGTACTTGGCACGTAAGGCATTTTCGTCATCGGCAGCGATGCCAAGAGCTATCACATAGGCCGATACGTAGCTGTCGGCGTTGGACCTGAGCAGGTCGTGGGTTTTGCGAATGGATGTTTCGTAAGCCCGGTTGAGCAGCATTTGCAAGTTTTGTAATCGGGCTCCGTTTGCGTCTTCCCCGGCAGATTCGTATTCTGCACGGATACGATTTTGCTCGGCGGCATAATCCTGACCGATCCGTACAAATTCTTTATACAACCGGGCGGCAGGCCCTTCTCCCTCGACGGCAGCCCCCGAAGCGCTCACGATTACCTGATAGGCCGTATTTTCCAATAATAGGGGCAACTGCCCTTCCACTCCGGCCAATACAAGATTTACGGCACACACACCTTCACGTAGCGACCCACTGAGCATAAAACTTCCGTCGGTGACCGAAGCAGACACCAACGTATCGGCCCGCCCGAAATCCGCCGCTATCAAAAAGACCCGGTCGGCGGAAAGCCCCCGGACCTTTCCGGACACCGTATAGCCCTCCTGCGCCCGCAACACCCCGGAAAGCAATACCATTGCGAATAAACATACAATCTGTTTCATACTGTTACATTTGTTTTTTATAAAAAGAGCCTGTCCGATACAAACCGGACAGGCCCGGTTTATCATCCGCTTAGTAAGGCATAAAGTCACCGATGCGGAGACTATAGGTGGGCAGCCCTGTATTGGTCTCACCTACGACATTCGCATTCATCGTCAACCGGATGTATTGCACTTCTTTTTGTTTTTCCTGCGGGATTTCGATAAAAGTGGTTTCGCCGATAGCTGTACCCAAAGTCACCATTCCTCCTTCGTCGAATGTAGCTTCTTCCCAACTATAACCGTTCGCCGACAATTCTATCTTCATGGTAGAGAGAAGGTATTTCAAATCCTTTGCCAGCTGATCACCCGTAGAACCCATATCGGGCTGCACATATTTAAACCCGCGCAAAGGATGAAGCTTCTTCATATCGATGTTTACCGTAGTCGTATAAAGAGTCAGCCCTAACCCCGGTTCGAAAACGGTTGCCGGATCGTTATCCAATATCCAACCGACGCCATTGGTTTTGTAACCGTTATATGTCGTATCCGAACAGGTCAGTTTCCAGTCTGTCACATCGACCGGCGTAATCTCCGGCATCAGAGACAAATTGCCACAACCTTTTTCCGTCAGCCAATCGGTACCTTCAATTTTAGCCGGAGTAGCCGGTATACCCCATTCAGGATAACCGGGATCGACATAAGTCAATATATCCAGATAGGATTCTCCATAAATCTCTCCAAAAAGATAGTGCTGATTATAGCACTCCACCTCCACACCCCGCAACTTATTCAAGTAATACAAAGTCACCCAGGCGAGATAAGATTCGGTAGCCGAAAGATTCTCCTGATGTTCCGCCAACATATACCGGTTTTTACCCAATACCACTTTCTTCAGATTCGGGAAATAGTACAAATCCTGGAAGGTATTCATGGTATAGTCCAATTCTATCGTCTCCACATGGTTCACCTGATTCTGCCAGTCCCGACCGAAACGATGGGTCATCAGGCTGACAAAATCGGCCGACCATATCTCTTCGGACTCCGGCAAGACTACCGGTTCGAATTTGACGGAATCGATACACCCTTCAAGCAATCCGGCACGTTCGATGGTAATGGGTTGACTGAAATCGATGCCTACCCCTTCATCCACCGTATCGTCTTCATCGGGAAGAATAAACATGATGTCGTCCAACATATAGTTTATTTCGCGATTCATATTTTTCAGAATATTCCAGGTATGATTCTGTCCGTCTGTACCCCGGTAATGCAACAGAATCTTTTTGATATTGGAATTTTTCTTATCCAGCGTCACCACCAACTTGTTATTCACGGGATAGAAATTCACGATTCCCCGGGTGAATGTCCGCAAATCCTCATGCGATTCGGAATAAGGCCGTCCGTATAAAGTCTCCGTAATCGACTCGCTATCGTCCGACCCGATGTTGCTTACCGTCACGGTGTAAACAGCGTCCGCCAAACCTTCGAGGGAAACGGTATCCCTCAGATCGGTTTCCTCCCAGGCCTTTTTTGGAGTGCAGTACATGACATTCGGTATGGAATCCAAATCCGATTGCCAGGTGATTTTCACTTTCTGGATATCCGAATCCAGATTGCCATTCCAACTTACCAGCAATCGCTTCCAGCCCGGATCGATGGCCAGTTCAGAAGCTTTACCCACGTAACGGATCACACCGTCGCCGGCATACTCATCGTAGGTGTCCTCCAGGTCCTCGCAGCCCATCATGAAGAGAGCCGTCACTAACCCCACCATATATATAAATCTGTTCTTTTTCATGTTTTCAAGTATTGTTCGTTACTCACTCTTCTTTCTTTACACACACTTCCAGTTCGGTAAACGTGATGTATTCCCGGGAATTCGCTTCATTATCTATTTGCCAATCTCTGACATTATAAGTATCCGTCACGACAAAGACCAGATAACGGTAAGTCACCCCTTCCTCATAATTGCACAGCATTCTCAAAACTACCGGCTCGGCTGCCAGCACATCCTTCTCGTCTCCCTGCATCCAATTCTCTTTCCACCCCTGCAAGTTTTGAAGAGCATCCGTGCGGGTACACCAACAATCCCACAAATTATCCACATCGTCATCCAGTTCATAGAGAAGTGCCATCTCACTGAGTGGCGTTGTTTCCGGATCGGAATTCGTGCCGTACAACCGGATTTTCGCCGGCAAATGGGCATGATAATAACCGTTCCAGATATCCGCCAACAAAGCCGGGAAAGTCACAGTCATATGAGCACGGGCCACAGGCCAATTAGTCTGGTAACAAAGAAAAACATACAGATTGACCGATGCGGGACATTTTCCGTCTTTCAAATCGACAATAAACCGGTTGTGATCCGCCTCGTCCTGATCGTAAAAAGCATGGGGCCCGGCCATAAAGGTATTATACCTGAACTGTTCACCTGCCAACCGGTTTCTGCGGAAACCGAGTCCGCGGTTGTCACCGTCGAACAGATATTGGTAACCGAAATTATAAGTCGTATTTTCCACCACGTTTCCACCAAATTTGAAATCGAATTCCCCGGCTTTCAACGTATCCATCGAGAGGCAGGGAAGATCGGGATAGCATTGCATTTTCACGCGTTTGCCGTCGAAATCGTCCGTCCGTACAATCACATCTGTCGTCGTCAAAGCTTCCGACAATTCAAAAGTAAGCGTATCCCCTTGGGGCTGTATCGCACTGGTGGACAACCAAATCGTATCCGGATCGCCGGTAGCCTTATCTTTGCCGATATAGAATACGTGCAGCATTCCCCTTACAATCTCCGGCGCAGTATAACGTACGGAAAAACCACCCCAGAATTCCTGTATTTTCAAACTGTCGAATAAAGCCACCGTTGCCGCCTTTTCCGTATCGAAAGTCATTTCGACAGGTTCGGATTCCGCTTGCGCCCGATTGAAAAAGGAAATGCGGGCAGGTACACCCTTGCGGGCTTCCGTAAAACCGCCCAGCATGAGCGAATCGCTCAGGTAAGAAGCTTCGCGTACGCGTTCTTCGCCCCAGGCATCCTCATACCGCACCCGGACGCCAAGTACTTCCGGATTTTCGATGTAATATTTCATTACAGCTCCGCCCGGCACAGGAGTGAAATCTACCTTTTTAAACTCAACGGGTACCTCAAAGCAGTCTACCTCGTCGTCCTGACAGGCTGCCAGCAAGCAGCCCCACAGGAAGATTCCCAATAATATATTGTATTTCATAAATCGCATCTTTAAACAGGTTATCTTATTCATTCATTTCTACCATCCCGGATTCTGTACACATCCCGAAACCAGCACTTCCTCGCTCTGGAGAGGCCACAGATAATCGCGCGGAGCTACGAACTTATTATTACTATTGACCACAACCGGGCCTTTATCGTTATTATAAAAAGCATTGGCATCCGTCCCGGTAACCACCCAGCCGTATAATTTGTTGTTCATCTCGATGTGGGCGGTTTTCCAGCGACGCAGGTTCCAGAAACGCATGCCTTCGAAAGCGAACTCGATGTTCCACTCCTGCCGGATAATTTCGCGCAAACCGGCTTGGGTGGTCACTTTCGAAGGATCTTTGGCCAATTTCCAGGATTCTTCCACTTTCGGAATACCCGCCCGCACACGCACGGGATTCAGATAATCGTACACTTTCTGAGAAGGCCCCTCGCATTCATTATAAGCCTCAGCCGCCAGTAAATACAATTCTGCCAGACGGAATACGGCAAAAGGCCGGGTTCCCCGGGAACGCAAATCCGTTGCGTAATTGTGCAGAGCACAAGTGGAATAAATCCATTTCTTCAGGAAATAACCGCTCAGATTCTGGCGTTTATCCGCCTGTATGCGGGATTCTTTCAATCCGAATTCCTCTCCCTGATAAGTTTTCACTTCATACAGATGTTGCGAGGTGAGTCCCAATTGCCAATAAGTGCGGTCGGCAGCAATATCGGCATAGAAGCGCGGTTCCCGACGATAGTGAAGGTAAGGAATCTCTTCATTCATCATGAGTACATTGTTGTATTTCGGTTCATTCTTCACCTTAATCCGCTGATAAGGATTGCCGCCGCCCCAGGTTCTGTCCTGATCGATGGGCAGCCCGTTGTCCGTATAGAACATCTCCACCATCTTCATACTCGGACTCAGGCAGGCCCCCTGCAAATATTGTTCTCCAGTGGTACGCGGCAATGCATAAGAGTAGAACTCCAGATAACTACCATTGGGTTTAATCATCAATAAAGCCTCATCGCTCAGGAAATTGAAGGTATTGGTCGATTCTTCTATATTTTTCATATAGCCAAGCAACGCAGTGGTTCCCGACTGGTTATCGACCAGTTTTTTACCGTTCGTCAAAGCCTCTTTTATAGCTACCCGAGCCGCTTCGGCCGCCCGGCGCCATTTATCCGGATCTTTGACCGCACTGAACAAAGGTTCTCCGTTTTTATTTTTAAAATTCCGGTAATCAGGATTGCCGTTAAACAAATCGGAAGCCTGATAAGCCAATGCCCGGGCCTTTAAGGCCAACGCCGCTTCCCTGCCGAAATAAGCCCGCCGTGCAGATTCTTTCTGATTCAGCGGGGACAATAATTTCGCCGCCTCGTCACACAATGACACAATGGCATTAAAACAAGTATCCACATGGCTGCGGGGTTGTTTCATGGCATCCACACTCACATTCGGATCGATGTTCTCGGGCACCAGAATAATGGGGCCGTAACGGCGCACCAATTCAAAATACAGATAAGCCTTCAGCGCGATCACTTCGCCTTTCCATTCGCGTTTATAGAAATCCTCCAGATTATAGACCTGATCGATTTTGCCGATAAAGATATTACAGAGATTGATGGCTGTATAGTAGTCCGCCCGTCCCAATATATTATCCGCGTTCCCTTCTTTGTTCAGCCAGTAATCATTGTAAGGGTCCAAAGAATTCTGCATGCCGCTGCTGATGGGGAAAGCCGTAAAATAGGGCTTTTGATAATAATCCAGCATACTCCGCATATAATTGCCCGCCACAAACTCATCCGCACCCAGGAAAGCCTCGTTTCCACTAATAGAAGGAACGGTGGACTGCAAAAACATATAACAACTTCTCAACCAGTCTTCGGCAGTGGAACGGGTTTCGAATTCCGTGTCCAGCGTGGTCATATCCTCTTCCGGCACGATATCCAGCCAAGCATCGCAGGCTGATAACAGCAAAAGCGGAACGAACAGGTATGATATTAACTTTTTCATATTGTCATGTTATTTAGATTAGAAACTGATATTCACGCCAGCGGCGTAGGTTTTCTGTATCGGGTAATTGAATCCGTTGGAACCCAATTCCACATCCCAAAGTTTGAAATTGCTGATAATAAACGGATTGTTTGCCCGGGCAAAGAATTTCACGTTCTGCATGCGCAGTTTGCGACGCCAGGTTTTCGGCAGATTGTAGGCCAGTTCCAGGGAGGTGCAACGCAGGAACTTACATTCGTACATGAAATAGGTCGACCGCCGGTCGTCCGTATTGTTGACACTGTGCCAGTCTTCCTGCGGATTGTTATAAACGATACTGTTGGTGGAAAGCCGCGGCCAGAAAGGATGATTACTCATATTCTTTTCCGTCCAGTGGCTGTCGTAAATCTTTTTCAGCATGGCATGATTGTCCACGAATGGCGATAAAGCCGACGGATCGAGGAAAAATCCCCGCTGTCCCGATCCCTGGAAGGCAAAGTTGAACTCCCAATTCTTGTAATTGACGAAACCACTGAAACCGTAAATGATACGCGGTGTCTCGGGGAATCCGATGTGTACGGCGTCCTTCACATCGATTACCCCGTCACGGTTTACATCGCGGTAACGGATATCGCCGGGCTCGGCTGTCGGCTGGCTGGGAGCATTGGCAATTTCCGCCCGGTCGCGGAACAACCCTTCGGCGATGTAGCCCACCCGCTGCGAAAGTTCGTGTCCGGTTTTCCATTGCCAGCTGGGTTTATCCACCGCCTCTTCCAATTCCTTGTACACCGCTTTGTTGTAAGTGAAGGTACCGTTCAATATCACCCAGAAGTCCGGAGAAAAGGCATGCTGTACTTTCGCCGACAGGTCCACACCCCGCGAGCGCACTTTCCCCATATTGTCCAGTGGCGGCAACTCTATCCCCATATTGGCCGGAATCACGGTACGGCGATCGATAATATTGTGGCGGATTTCCTGATAAATATCGGCATTGACTTCCAGAATGTCTTTGAAAAAACGGGATTCCAATCCGAGATTCACCTGTTCGGAAACTTCCCATTTTACATCCGGGTCGCCGTAATTCTTGATCTGTTTCCGATTAAAATTTTCATCGATTCCGACATCCGGAAATACTCCACTCGCCACATTCGTTTGACCGATCTGCGGCATATATACGAAACGGGGAGTGGAAATAATACCGTCGTTCCCTACTTTCCCATAGGAAGCGCGCAGTTTCAGGAAAGAAACGCCTTTACTGACGCCCTGCATGAAATTTTCTTTCGAAACGATCCAGGCTCCGCCGATAGCCGGAAAAAAGCCCATGCGGTTGTTTTTCGTAAAGCGTTCCGAACCGTTATATCCAAAACTGCCTTCCACAAAATAACGGTCCAGGAAACCGTAGGAACCGCGCATGGAGAAACTCAGATTACGATGCTCGATGCCGTCGTACAAATCCGACGTCGGGGAGTGACTGGCCTGTTGGGCCTGGAATACGGCAGTCAATGAAGTCTGGTGATTGCCCCAGGCCGCCGTATGCATCAAAGTCCCGCTATACACCCATTGGGTGGAAATGTTCCTGGCCGACGCACCACGCATAGGCTTTTCCAGCGTCCGCCGTCCTTCTTTCAAAAGGGTCAGGGTATGTTCTTTGGTTACGAAATCGTATCCCCCGTTTTCCGGGTCGCAGGAATAGAGGAAAGGCGTAGTGGAATAGGAATCCATCTGATATGACGAATTCGAATAGGATACACTGGCACGCAATTCCAATCCTTTCAGAAGAGAAGAAAGATTGTGGATATATTCCGCCCGGGAAGTCAGGGAGAAACGTCCGCGATCCTGATAGCCCGCCTGCACATTGGCGTAAGGATTGGTGGCATAGGAATCCGCCCCTTCGTATTTGCTTCCGAAACGCAGATGCGGCCAACCGTACTCTTTGTCGCCCGGATAAGTAGGAGCGAAATCCACCGGATTGGCATTAAAGGCCAAGGAATAGGCCGAATATACATCCGCCAGCGGTCCGCGGTATTTATCCACCGAGAAAGAAGTGTTTACCAACAGGCGGATACCCGCATTCAGGTTAACATTCAGATTGAGACGGGAGGACATGGTGCTGTTCTTAATGTTCACATCGAACTGATTGAGTTTGTCGGTTTTAATCATCCCCTGATCGTTGACGTAATTGACCGACGCGTAGTACTGCACTGTTTCGGAACCACCCCGCACATTTACCCCTACGCGATGGTTGATGGAATGATCCTTGAATAAGGTTTTATACCAATCGTTGGCGGGATAAAGGTAAGAAGGATATTTCGGATTGCCGGTCCGTTCGATCTTTGTCAGGGAATAAACGGGACTGGCATCCGGATTGCGGGTCATCAAAGCCTCGTTGTACATTAACATCCATGTCTTCGGATCGACCACCTCGATTTCGTCTGTCGGCATAGACATTACCGCTTCGTAGCGCACGGAGGTATATACACTTCCGGCTTCTCCTTTTTTCGTGGTCACAATGATTACACCGTTCGCCCCCCGCGCACCGTACATGGCCGTAGCCGACGCATCTTTCAGCACGGAGAAGCTCTCGATGTCCTCCGGCGCCATACGCGCCAGATCCAAACGCGAGGATTCCACACCGTCGATCAGTACCAGCGGTTCCGAAACACCATTGGACGAACTGATACCGCGGATATAAAATTTGGTATTCATTTCCTCCTCCGTCAGTGCTCCAGGAGCACCGCCTGTCTGCCATCCGACAATACCAGCGATTTTTCCGGCAAAGCTGGAAGTAAGGTCGCTGCTGGACGATTTCAAGTCCATCGGCCGCACCGTTGTAATGGAGGATACCACCGATTCTTTTTTCTGCTGTCCGAAAGCCACCACGGTTACTTCCTCCAAACTTTCAGCTTCGGGTTTCAAACTGACGTTGATTGCAGTACGGCCATTTACGGAAATATCTTGTGTTTTGTAACCGATAAAAGAGATCCGCAATACGGCATCCCGTTTGGCATTGATCGTATAATGCCCATCAACATCGGTGGAGACACCAATGGAAGTACCGTATAACTGTACTGTTGCTCCCGGCATGGGATTCCCCTTTTCGTCGGTGACCTTGCCTTTGATCTGGATGAGGTCGGAAGCTTGTTGTTGCTGCTCCGGCACGAGCTTGATAACAAATACACCATTGATTTGTTCACAATAGAATCCGGTGCCTTTGAGCACCTCATCGATTGCCTCGACCGCCGTTACCTGCTTCAGGGACAGTTTCCGGCAGGTCAGTTGCCCCAGCTGATTTTCGTTATAAATGATCTGTACCCCAGTCATGTCCTTGATACGGATCAATACATTGCTCAAATCCCCGGCCTCTAAGGTAAACGACACTTTTTCGTTTTGTGAATAAACAGAAGCCGAAACGGTAACGGTTAAAAATAAAGTGAAAACAAGATAGAATTTCATAAACAGAAGCGTTTTTCTGAAATTAACAGGCCCACGAAGCCTGTCGGGTAACTTTTTTTTCATAGATTTGCATATTACATGTTAATAATTGATATGTAGCGGGAGAGTGCGGATGAGGTCGCCAAACTTACACGCCGCATTCTCTTTTTACTTTCTGGAAATCGTGATGTTTTTTCCCTGAATGTGAAACCGGACATCGCTGGCTTCTTCGAAATAACGCAACAAGACGGAAATATCGTCGTAGCGGTTAAGGGTCACCGTAAATTGCAACTGTCTCAATACATCGTCGGCAAAAACAATATCGGCATCGTACCAGCGGGCAATATCCCGCATAATATGGTCCAACGGACAATGTTCAAAGCAGAATCGACGTTTTTTCCAGGCTATTTCGTTATCGAGGTTGACTTTCCGGATTTCCGGTTTCCCTCCAGAAACCGCAGCATAGCGAACCTGATAACCGGGCGTGATTTTAATGTAATGCTCCGCTTCGTCCCCCTGCCGGCAGAATCCCACACTTCCATCCACCAATGTCGTTTTGATTTCTGTCTCGTCGGCGTAACGGCGGATATTGAACTCCGTACCGAATACCCGGACATGGCCCAAATCGGTCTCGACGATAAACGGCCGATGAGACTCATGGGTCACTTCGAAATAAGCTTCACCGGAAAGGATGACCCTCCGTTCGTTTTCTTCAAAAGCAGCAGGAATTTTCAATTGTGTCCCGGCATTCAACCACACGCGGGTGCCATCTTCCAACACTGCCTGATACTCCGCTCCCCGAGGAATAATCATCGTATTGTAGGCTGTCGGCACTTTTTCCTGACTGCCGGAAAAAGTAACTACCCCCCGGTCCCGGTCGATCTTCGCCTCATTCATGATAACAGCTGTGGTATCGGCCGTTTTGTCCAACCGGATATCGGTACCGTCGGCCAACAATAATATGGCTTTATTTTCGCCCGGCCGAAAAGCAGCCAAAGGCAAAGCGGTTTCCGTGGAGGTTTCGTAACGATAATACAGGAAAACCATTCCCAGAGCGCATATAACCATAGCCGCCGCAGTCCACCACCGGCGTATCCGCGCCAAACGCAACCGCCGCTGTTGCCGGAGGAAAACCTCAAAACCAGCAAGTACTTTAGGCAAGTCTGTCCGATACTGACGGTCGCAGTCCCATTCCCTTTGCAAACGTTCATAATAAACTTTGTGCCGAGGATCGGCATTCAACCAATCCATGAAAACAGTTTCCTCCTCGGGAGTCTGTTCGTTTTTGAAACGGCGGACGATCAATGACCAGTCGATGTTGTTCATTTTTGTTTCGATTTATAAATTTTGATATAGTACACAGAAAACAATGAATCGGGGGACAAAGAATTTTACTTTTTTTTACGTTCGGATAAAAAAAATTTGATTCTGTATCCAACTTACCTTATCTTTACCCTGTAAAAACTACGACCAATTGAAAACCACCACCGATATCGAAGAATTAGGCCACAGAATCAAAAAACGGGACGAGGAGGCTTTCCGCGTTTTATATGCAGAAGCTTTTTCCAATTTACAACATTATGCCATGCGGTATCTTTACGATTGGGATGAAGCGGAAAATCTGGTACAAGAATCTTTCTTTTCGTTGTGGTGCAATCTCGATAAATACGACGGCGAACGCAATATCGTCACTTACCTGTTGGTGATTGTCAAAAATAATTGCCTGAACTATATCCGGGATTTGCACATCCGGGATCAGCATCAGGATAAAATGATTGAAGCCCTGCTTTTTTCGAATTTACGGGAAGAAGAACCGAACGAACAATTAACGCACCGATTAAACAGGGTACTGGAGCAATTACCGGAAAAACAACGGGAAGTTCTCCTGAAACATGTCGTGGAACAAAAAACGCTTCCCGATATCGCCCGGGAACTCCATATCGCCGAATCGACAGCCAAAACCCATTTCAAACGGGCGATGGCTTTATTACGGGAAAACCTGCGGTTTATCATTCTCGGATTTTAATTACAGAAAAAAGCTACCCTAAAACAGGATAGCTTTTTTACTTTCAAGCTGATGTAATTTCTTAAATAGCCGTACTGATCATAAAAGTAGCAGCCACCGCAACGATAGCGTATAACTCGGGGAATACAGCCAAAATCAAGGTCTTACCGAATACATCGTAACCGGAACCGATGCCGATGATACCGTTGGCACAAACCTGTCCCTGACGGATGGCGGAGAAGAGACATACCAATCCCAATCCCAAACCGGCACCGAAAACAGCGGCAGCCTGTAACCAGGTAATTCCGGTCACCAAAACGTTTTTCAACAAGAAGAATCCCAGGAATCCATACAATCCCTGTGTACCAGGCAGCGCACACAACACCATATAATTACCGAATGCTTCGTCGTTCTTTTTCAATGCACCGATAGTTGCATTTCCACCGATGGTTACTCCGTAAGCACTACCTATTCCGGATAATCCCAGCATTAAACCAACACCAATATAGGCTAAAATAATCTCATTCATAATTTTCTGTTTTTAAATTGTTATTTATTCTAATCGTTTAATTTCTTTATTCTTTTTATGCCTGTCTTTTCCGGAAAGGCTGGTATTTTTTACCTCCACCTTCAAAACCGGCATTTTTATAAAATTCCACAAAGGTCAGACGCATCGGATGGACAAAAGACCCCAAACCGGCCATAAAGAGGTTGACGCTGTGTCCGAAAACAAGGATAATCAACATCAGTAACTGTTTCAGCACCGGAATATCTCCGCTCATATTGATTGCCAGGTCGTTGAATACCAATCCCAACACGGCACTGGATATACCGAGGGCGAACAAACGGATATAAGAAAGGGTATCTCCCAACAAACCGGTAACCATATTATAGGAGTCCCATAATCCGGCACCGATGTTGATAAATACATTCCGGCGGACGTTATTGAGCACAAAAATCAGTAAAACGGCAACCGCTCCCACGACATACATGGGGATTTTTGTATCGTATCCTTGGGTGGAAAGCCAGTAGCAGGCACCTCCTCCCAGTATCGCCACTAACCAACCGATGGTTGATAAGGCGGCCGACAGTCCGTATTGCTTCCACAGGTTCGCCACTTTCAGGAACATACCGAAAATAATCTGCACCACACCGATAATCAGCGCCAGGTTGAACAATTGCTGGGAATTCAACATATAGGCTTTGAATTTCTCCACCCAGGGCACTTGCACGTCCAGCAACTGGATTCCGAAAAAGGTTCCGCCCACGATTCCCATAATGACAGTCGATAATCCCAACCATTGGGCCAGCGACAATATCGGTTTGACCGAAGGTTTGGCTTTCAGTTTATAAAGCGTGATTCCGATCAATATGAGCAATCCATAACCGGCATCTCCCAGACAAAATCCGAAAAAGAGCACGAAAAAAGGCGCAAAGAAAGGTGTGAGGTCGATCTCCCGGTAGTTGGGTAAGGAATAAAGCTCCCCGATAAACTCGAACAAACGGGCGAATTTGTTGTTTTTCAACAGAATCGGCGGATTGTCTTCGTTATCGGGTTTCGATAATTCGTATGCCACTTCTTTACCGGCCAGCCATTTCTCCGTATCGTCGGCGATGCTTTCGGGCACCCAGCCTTCCAAGGCAATCACCTTGTCTTCGAGCAATGTCTGCGAAGCATCTTTTACTTTCAACACATCCGTGTCTTCACAAATCCGCTCCCGCAAATCTTTGAGATACTCCATCGAAAAGGCAGCCACTTTCGTGAGATTCTCGGAAACATCCGCTTTCTCCTGCTTCAGCAGCTCTACTTTCTGACGGATTTCCCCGGCACTCAGCGGCGGAAACTGAATAATATCCGCCTCCGGACGTTCTTCTGTTCCTTGGGGTAATACGGCCACAAAATACTTCTGTCCTTTTTCTTCCTTGATGACAAAGGTATTGTATTTATCTTCCCATTCCGGCAAATATTTCCGATCGGGAATAGTAAAAAACCGTAAATCCCAGCCTGCATTCCGCAAACCAGCGATCCGATCCTGCGGCAAATCCCCCCACGGAGCATAGATCATACCGTCTTTTTCCAGACTGGCAGTCTGCTGATCGATTTGCTCTATCCGCTTGTATTGTGTCTCCAACAGTGCCAATAAATCCAGTTCAGAAACTACGGAAGCGTTTTCCCGCTTTTCAGCCGGATAAAAAATATCCTGATACATCAGCAGTTTTTCTTCCGGGGTTACCGCCCTCGCCCAACGTTGCAGCAAATCGGTCAAAGCAACCTCTTTCTCCGGCAGACGTTTCGAAAGCAGCTTGATCATCTCCCCTATCCGTTTAATGATCAGGAATTTTTGTTTCAATTCCTCATCCTCTGCGGAGCGTTTTTTATTTTCGTGGACATGAACCACGCCCTGTTCCCGAAGTTCTTCGAGAAATTTCTGATAATCTTTATAGAATATCAGCAGGGATAATTTTCGCATTGGTACAATCATAAACTAAATCTTTTATCAAAAGTCCGCTTCCGTAGCTTTACGGGTTTTCACTATCTTCTGAGCCGATTTGGAAAGGTTTTCCTCATCTTCCAGGAATCGTTTGATCTTCCGGATCGCCTCCTGAAAACCGGGGATTTGTACCTTTTCGTACAAATTCACCTTTTGGGTGGTCTTCTTTCGGGCCCTGTCCAACAATTCCATTTTCCGCATATAAAACTCCCTCTCCAAAGCAATGTTGACTACTTCTTTCACATGCTGTATACCATCCAGAAACCATCCCGGCTCATTGAACAGGCTGAAATTTTTTATTTCATAGTCCACCTTATCCAATACGGGCGTCCGAACACCAGCGATTTTCTTCACCGACATCTGCACGTCCTTCACGGTTAGAATATCCGGCCGGTATTCGTCGTAAAGCTGCAACATGTCTTGCAGGGAATCCAACGTTCCCTCCAGTTTTCCGTCGAACTCCTCCGCGACTTCTCTGGCCTTCTTTACTTCGGAACGCAAAGCCGATTCTTTATTTTTGATGGTTGGCAAAGCCCGCACACGCATCTTGAGTTGTTTGTCAAGACTTTGAAGTGAGGTTTTGTTGTATTGAAATTTAATCATCAATCTTGTATTTTAAATGGAAAGCTTTTCAATCCGGAAAATTTCCGAATTCATCCACAATTTCCTTCTTAATACCCAATTCAGAACGATTGAAATATTTCCGGAACAATGCCCAGGCTGTATCCAGCATCTGGGTGATATCGATATTGACATCGATAGCCAGCAACTCGTTGGAATAATCTCTCGCAAAATCAAGCGTACGCCGGTCATAATCCGTCAGGTCGAAACCGTTTTCCAATTTTGTACGGGCATTGGCGGCATCGGCATAAAGCCGGATAGCAGCATTCATTACCTGCGGATGGTCCTTGCGGGTTTTCTTCCCGATTACCAACTGTTTCAAACGCGACAAACTCCGGAACGGGTCTACGATGACCTTACCGATTTCAGTATCTTTCCGCAGGAACAACTGTCCCTCGGTGATATATCCTGTGTTGTCGGGAATAGCATGGGTTATATCTCCACCGGACAAAGTGGTCACAGCGATGATCGTGATGGAACCTCCAGCAGGGAACTGTACCGCCTTTTCGTAAATTTTAGCCAGATCAGAATACAACGAGCCAGGCATAGAATCTTTCGAAGGAATCTGATCCATACGATTGGAAACGATACTCAAAGCATCGGCATACAAGGTCATATCGGTCAGCAGTACCAGCACCTTCTCATTGCGGTCGACAGCAAAATATTCTGCTGCCGTCAATGCCATATCCGGCACCAACAAACGTTCCACAGGAGGAGCCTCGGTCGTGTTCACAAAACTCACGATACGGTCGAGCACCCCGGCATTATCGAACAGGTTTTTAAAATACAGATAATCGTCGTTAGTCAAGCCCATACCTCCCAGAATGATCCGGTCGGTCTGTGCCCGCAAAGCCACATTGGCCATCACTTGATTGTAGGGCTGATCAGGGTCGGCAAAAAACGGAATCTTTTGTCCGGATACCAGTGTATTATTCAGGTCGATGCCGGCGATACCGGTAGCGATCAATTCCGAAGGTTGCTTCCGCCGTACCGGATTCACGGAAGGTCCGCCGATTTCACGTTCTTCACCATCTACGGCAGGTCCACCGTCGATAGGATCACCGAAGGCATTGAAAAAGCGTCCGCATAAATCTTCACCGACTTTCAGTGTCGGTGCCTTACCTAAAAAAGTCACCTCTGCATTGGTCGGAATACCTTCCGTTCCGGAAAACACCTGCAAAGTAATCGTGTCTCCCCAGATTTTCACTACCTGAGCCAACCGTCCGTTTACAATCGCCAGTTCATCGTTTCCAACCCCCTGGGCATTCAAAGAACAGGTAGCCTTCGTGATCTGAGTGATTTTAGTATATACTTTTTGAAAAGCTGTGTTCATTTATTTTAAATTTAAAATCTAAAATTATTATCTCTTTCTCTCATTAACAATCTCCTGAACCTCTGCCTCGAATTTCCGGAAGTTTTCGGATTGGTATTCGGAATAGTTCATCTGTTTGAAACCGTTGATGATTCGCTTGAAGTAAGGATTGATTTCTTCGAAAGAATCGAATTCAAAATCGGCACGGACAATTTCCAATACTTTATTCAGCATATATTGCTGACGATCCATAGAAGTCGAACCATCAATATTATCGAAAGCATCCTGTTGCAGGATCACAAAGTCGATCAATTCGGATTTCCAAAAGATGACATGATAATCCAAAGGCACTCCATCATCCCCTAAGATATCGATCTGTTCTGCCGTTTCCCGGCCCCTTACCAACATATTGCGAGCTTCGTTGACATCGTCGATCCAGGAACCGGAAATATTCTTTTCTGCATACTCGATAAATTCAGGATATTCCAAGTATTTCGAATAAGATTCCAGTGTGTCGATCGCCGGATAACGCTTAGAGTCGGCACGCGCCTGCGACAAAGCGTAAAAACAACGGGCCACCTTTTTTGTCGACTCCGTTACTGGTTCTTTCAGGTTACCACCCGCGGGAGATACTGTACCGATAAAAGTTACAGACCCCGTTTTTCCATTATTCAGAAAAACCATTCCAGCACGGGAATAGAAATTGGAAATAATCGCCGATAAGTCCATAGGGAAAGCATCCTGTCCCGGCAGTTCCTCCATACGGTTGGACATTTCCCGTAACGCCTGAGCCCAACGTGAAGTTGAGTCGGCTAATAACAGTACCTTCATTCCCATCGCCCGATAATACTCTCCGATCGTCATCGCCGTGTAAACGGAAGCTTCACGGGCAGCTACCGGCATATTCGAGGTATTGGCGATGATGGTAGTACGCTCATACAAAGAACGTCCCGACCGCGGGTCTTGTAATTCCGGGAATTCGGTAAAAATTTCCACGACCTCGTTTGCCCGCTCACCACAGGCAGCCATGATAATCACATCTGCATCAGCAAAACGTGCCAAGGCGTGTTGCAGTACCGTTTTTCCGGTACCGAAAGGCCCGGGAATAAATCCGGTTCCTCCTTCGAGCATGGGATTCATCGTATCGATAACCCGAACACCGGTTTCCATTTGGCGAAAAGGACGGGGTTTATCCACGTAATTCCGGACAGCCACTTTCACTGGCCATTTCTGCACCATCGTAACATTGTACTCTTTTCCGGCCTTGTCTTTCAAGACGGCAATGGTATCGAGAATCGTATATTCGCCTTCCGGAGCCACCGACACGACAGTATATTCCCCTTCCAGTTTGAAAGGCACCATAATCTTATGATCGAGCCAGTTTTCCTTGACATTTCCCAACCAATCGGCGGCTTTGACCTTATCACCGGTTTTAGCCAAGGGGGTAAAGCTCCACTTTTTATCTTCTTCCAACGGATTCGTATACTCGCCTCTTTTCAAAAAGACACCGGTCATCTTATCCAAATCATTCTGCAAACCGTCGAAGTTTTTCGATAACAACCCCGGTCCCAGACTGACTTCCAACATGTGGTTTTCAAATTCCACAGGCATCCCGGGTTTTAAACCACGGGTACTTTCAAATACCTGTACATAGGCAAGATCTCCTACTACCTTAATTACTTCAGCCATCAGGCGTTCGCCGTTCTCCTCGATAAAACAGATTTCATTCTGTGAGACGGGGCCTTCGACTTTAACCAGTACAAGGTTGGAAATAATGCTATGAACTTTTCCTTGTGTTTTTGCCATAAATTATTTGACTTTTGATTTTTGATCTGTCGTCTACGATTTCTTCGCTGTTTTTTATTTTCATCGTAAACCTCAAATCGTAAATCTTACGTTATTTAAACTGTTCTTCAAATTGAAAACTTTGCCGGAATTTCTCGATCATCTCCATAAAGACTCTTCGACCAGATTCCGAGCTCATTTTACTCCAACGTTCTACGATCATCAACCGCAGCATGTAGCTGATCACTCTTTCCAGAGAAAAATACTCGAACGTTACCGCCTCATCCAAGAAGTCCCAGATGAGGAGATCCAACCCTCGTTCACGTTCGACGAGGTTATCATTCTCCATCAAAGCAATCACTTTGTCTATATAGGGATAATCCATGCCCAACCCGAAATCTTTGGCATTGGAAGTCCTTAAGGCTACAGCAAATTCATTACTTCCGATCACCTCTTCCGATACGTCGAATCCATATTTCCGGGCATTGAGGGCTGTTACCAGATTTTTCAAGTTCATCGAAAATTCCGCATAGTTCCTGACCAGGGCATTATCGGCTCTCATCATATAATCATAGTACATCCAGCTCAATACATTCTCCGGAGAGACATTATACTTGAGATGTTCTTCTTTGAAATCTACGATAAATTCCCGCAAATAAGCTGGCAATAGCTTATCCGGTTCCAGCACTTCCTCTTCCAGCATTTTCTCCGGATAGACAGTTGTCAGCGCAGCATCCGGCTGTTGTTTATTCAGCAAACGCAAAATCTGGGCATTGTCGTTCGGCAAAAAGAACAAATCAATGTATCGCTCGTCCTTTCCGCTGATGTAGTCTTTCAACTGTTCCCGAAACTCAGCCACCGTCAGCGAGAGTTTCCGATCATCCCACGCTATTTCAGGTAATCCTGCTATAAAAGCAATATAATCCACGTGCTTAATTTTGGTAAATTATTTATATAACAAGCTCTTCGTAAAACTACGCATATATTGATTGAAAAAGGCTTCAAAAAGTTGCTCGGAGAAAGCAATCTGGTAACTACCGTCCTTGGGTTGGATAATAAAGGCACCATCGGTATCGCCTGCTTTGATTTCCAATCCTCTATCCAATAATTCTTTATATTTTGAAGCAACAAATTGCTGAAACTTCGCTTTTTCCTCCTCGGATAAGATGAGATCCAAGTCCAGATTTCCCGAAGCGACATTCCATTTTTTCACAATAGCAACGATCATCTCCTGCACAAAAGCTTCATCCTGAAATCCCACCTGCGCCATTTTCCGGGACACTTCTCCAGAAATCAACCCGGTAATATCCTGTTTCAATGCAGTTATTGCCTGACGTGCACTCAAGGCCATTTCCGATTCCGCTTTCTTCTTTAAATTCTCGGCCTCTGCTTGTGCTCCAGCCTGAATTTCTTTTGCCTTAGCCTCAGCATCGGCCATTAATTTTGCTGCTTCTTCTCTCGCCTTAGCGACAATCTGCTCTGCTTCCTGATTCGCTTTCCCGATCCCTTCTTCATACAGCTTTTTCGTTAAAACATCTAATTTGTTTTCCATACTTTGTATCTACTTTAGAATAATTCTTTATTTATTAAAATAAGCAACCCTTATGCCATTCTTCCGATTTGAAGGCTCCAAGTTAATATATTTACATTCAATTACAAATAAAAACGGACAGAATTTCAAACGATTTAAACGGACATTCGACACGACTCTTTCTATTTCGGTTAAAAAATTAAACTGTTTCTACGTATTTTTTCATTTTTTGTTTTCCCGATTTATTTTTCTTATTTTGCAAAAAAGAGCCATTAAAAACAACAAACGGATATATGATCGACCATAAATATAAAGTATTCTACCATCTGGCCAAAAATCCCAATACCACCAAAGTGGCAGAGGAACTTTTGCTGACGCAGCCCGCTATTTCAAAAAGTATCCGGGAATTAGAAAAAGAATTGGGTATTACGCTGTTTCATCGCATTAAGGGTCGAATGCAGTTGACCGAAACAGGAAGGTATCTTTTGACGGAAATGGAGATTTTAGTACAGAAAGAACGAGAAATTGGTTTTGAGCTCGACAAATTACGCACTACGATGACCGGCACTTTACGCATTGGCGCCAGTACGACCCTCTCCCAATATATCCTACCGGAAGTTCTATCCGAATTCAAGTCGCGGCATCCGGAGCTTACCATGGCTCTCCTTAGTGGAAACACAGATCAGATTGAACAGGAAGTACTACAAAACAATCTGAATATAGCCTTCATCGAAGGTAGCCCCACTCAGCCCGATATTCATTATATCCCTTTTCTCCAGGATGAAATAGTCCTGGTTTCCGCCGGAAAGGCTCATACCCCGGAAAGCGTTTCCCTCACAGAATTTTCTGCTCTTCCCTTAGTTCTGCGCGAACAAGGTTCAGGAACCTATCACATCATCCGCAAACAATTGGTGGAAGCAGGAATCGATCCGAATCACCTGAACTGTCAGTTGATTCTTGGCACCACCGAAGGAATCAAAAAATATCTTTTACATTCTGACTGTTTTGCCCTCCTCTCTATCTACAGCATTCGGGACGAAGTAGCCGCCGGCAAACTCCGGATCACAGAAATCGAAGGCTTAAGCATCAACCGGATGTTTTATATCATCCACCGGCAAGGAGAACCGGACCCATATGCCCGGCAATTTATGACTTTCATCCTCCGGCAAAAATGACAGGTTATATAAAATAAGGTGTAATATATTTTACAAGGAGATAGCCCCCCACCAGCAACCAGACATAAAGTGCCAAGGCCAACAGGAAAGGTTTGAAACCGGCCTTTTTAAACTTTTCGATGCTGGTTTCCGCTCCCAGAGCTGTCATCGCCATCGTTAATAAGAAAGTATCGAGGTCGTTGATAAACCCGATAACCGGCGCCGGAAGCAAGTCCAACGAATTAAAACCGATCATCACCAGAAATCCGACTGCAAACCAAGGAATTGTAATTTTTTGTGTATTCATCCGCTGTTGGCCTGTGCCCGAAAGCTGTTTGACAGCGGCTTTCGCCGATACAAAACTGATCACCAGCAAAGCCGGTACCAACATGATGACACGAATCATCTTTACTATAATCCCTACATCCGAAATTTCTTTACTCATAGCATTTCCAGCCCCGACGACATGTGCCACCTCATGGAGGGTAGCCCCCGTATAAATTCCCATCTGACCGGCTGTCAGATCGACAATGCCATTCCGGTAAAGCACAGGATACAAAAACATGGAAATCGTACCGAAAATCACTACTGTAGAAATGGCCACCGCCGTTTGATAAGGCTTGCTCTTAATCGTCGCCTCAGCCCCCAGTATAGCAGCAGCTCCACAGATAGCACTTCCGAAAGCAGTCAGCAATGCAATCTCTTTCTCCATTTTCATCCGTTTGCCCAGCCACACTCCTCCGACAATGGTTAAAATAACGATTACGGCATCGATCACAATCGCCGGAATTCCAACCGCCATAACATCCTGAAAAGTAAGTTTAAAACCATATAAGATAATGCCTAAACGCAACAATTGCTTCGAACAAAATAATATTCCAGGGACCCAGGTTTCCGGCAAACGGTTCCGTAAACTGTTAGCATACAACATACCCAAAATGATCCCGACAATCAAAGGACTGAAGGATAATTTTTTGATAAAAGACAAATCACTGATATAAAAAGCAGCGCATGAAAACAGCGCAATGAGCAGTACTCCATGAAGCATATTGCCTCTTTTTTCACTTAATTTCATTTAATTCGTTCTTTATTATTTTTCGTATGCAAAGTAACACTATTTTAACGACATAAACAGAATCGAAAAATTTATAGGGAATAACCAAAAGTTTTACCTTTTTAGTTTTATCTTCGCGAACGAAAAATCAGCATATACGATCCGTCGTGAGCAGCGAGATTTTATATGGCCGTTAAAGAAGATGATAAGCCTATGAATACCATGATTTTATTGTCAGCAAATCTTGCAACAGAACAAGAATTAAGTATATGGGGAATGATCCTGAAAGGCGGTTGGCTGATGATTCCTATTTTTATCCTTTCTCTTCTGGCCGTCTATATTTTCTTTGAACGTTATCTCTTGATCCGGAGATATGCCTGTATGAACCCGGGATTTATGGACCAGCTGCGGGATTGCCTACTGGCCGGTAACAGCCGGAAAGCAATCGATCTCTGTAATCAAGAAAACACTCCGATGTCGCGAATGTTGATCAAAGGTATTTTACACCAGGACCTACCGGCATCCGAATTACGGGCGATCGTCGAAAGCAGTGCCAACCTGGAAGTGTCCGAACTGGAAAAAGGACTCTCCACACTAGCCACCTGTTCGGGCATGGCGCCAATGATCGGTTTTTTGGGAACGGTGGTCGGCATGATCCAGGCTTTTTACGATATGGCCATGGCTGGCAACAACGTAAATATTACTTTGCTATCCCGGGGAATCTACACCGCCATGATTACCACTGTCGCCGGATTGATCGTCGGAATCATCGCCCATTTTGCTTACAATGTCCTGACTGCACGAATCGATAGAATCGTGAACAACCTGGAAAATACTAGTGCAGAATTCATGGAAATCATGTATGAAGTAAAAAATAGTAAAGTAAAATGATCGTTTAAGAGGTTAAACCATGGCTATAAAAAGATCTCGAAAAGCAAATCCTAATTTTAACATGTCGTCAATGACTGATATTGTCTTTTTATTGCTGATTTTTTTCATGGTCACTTCCACCCTTATCAATCCCAATGCATTGAAATTACTTTTGCCGAAGAGTACGAATCAAACTTCGAACCAACCGACCGTCGTCGTGTCTATCGATAAGAATCTCACTTTTTATTTGAATACTAAGGTAACTCCTTTTTCCCGTTTAGAAAGTAAACTTGTAGAGCTATTAAAAAACAGTGAAGATCCCTGTATCTCCATCGAAGCCGAAAAATCGGTACCTATCGAACAAGTCGTAAAAGTGATGAACATAGCTAAAACCTACAATTATAAAACCATTTTAGCCACTGAACCGGAATAAAATAATTTCAGCATCATCTTATCTATCCAACCAGCTCATTGATTCAAAATGAGTTATCTTATTTCTATCCATTTTTTCTCCGCTTTTCCCCTGAATCCTCAAACAGACTAAAACCATTTCTACGTCTGAACGTATAACCCGTTACAATAACCAAAATTATTGTTACCAACACCACGTGGTAATTGATAAAAAAATATTTGTTAAACTAAAAACAAACTAAGTATGAAACGTTTACTTATTTTATTGCTCACCGGTTTGTTTGCACAGCTGGTAGTTTCATGTTACCCGGAAGGCGCAGATAACATTGACGACTATGACGTGGCAATCACCAACTACGACAAAAGCGCAGATTTTAGTGCTTTCACTACCTTTTCCATCCCGGACACGATCGTTTATTTTACCAACGACAACGACATTCCGGCACCTTCTCACGAATTTGACCAACAGATCATTCAAACTGTGACTGAGAATTTCACCAGACTGGGCTACAAAAAAGTGCCCGATCCTACAAAGGGAACAGCACCAGCCGATCTGCCCAGTTTCGTTGTCACTGTATCCGCATTTTCCAATGTCAACTATGCTTATTTCGTCGACAATTGGTATAACAACTGGAATTGGTATTGGGGCCCCTGGTGGAACGGTCCGTTCAGCCCGTATTATCCCTGGTATCCCATCAGTGTGTACGAATACAGAACCGGTTCAGTCGTCATCGAAATGGTATCTACCACCAAACGGAATGATCACAAATTAAATGTGGTATGGACCGGTATTGCCGACGGACTTCTTCAAGGCTCTCATTCTTTTGTCTTGAATCGGGTAAAAACTCAGATTGACCAATGTTTCCTGCAATCTCCTTACCTGAAAAAATAAAAGAATAATATTGACTTACTAAAATTCAAAAGCTATGAAAAAATTATTGATAATTGCCTTATGCCTATTTGGCCTGAGCCCTTTCCTGAAAGCACAGATGCTCAATCTGAACTACCAGATTAGCTTGCCGCTCAATGAGATCAAAGATTACACCGATAAAGCTAGCTTCCGCGGCTTCGATATCGAATATCACCATTTTCTGGGAGATCGTTTTTCTTTGGGCGCCGCTATCGGTTGGAACGTTTTTTATCAGGATAAAAAACATCATAGCGGAAATTTCCGCTTTTCCAATAACGATAATGTTTATACCATTACCGGAAATCAATACCGTTATATCAATACCGTCCCGATGTTAGCTATCGGTCGTTATTACTTCACGGATAACACCGCATCAGTCCGTCCTTTTGCAGGCTTGGGAATCGGAACAAGCTGGACTGAAAAACGCGTAGAAGTAGGGCAGTTCTCTTCTAGCATCTCCCGCTGGCAATTTGCACTTGCACCGGAAATCGGTATGTACATTCCCGTAAACGATCAGTTCGCCTTCAATGTAGGAGCTAGGTATACTTATGGTACGAAAGCCGCACACGGCAGAGTCCCCGAAGTTCAATCGTTTACTTTTAATTTCGGTATTATCCTGATGGGAATGAACTAACTCAAATAACTTTTATAACAAAAAAGAGTGACAGACGAAAAAAATGATGTACCCTCCCCCCAAAAATTGGACGGTGTAACATTATTAAGAGACGCTCTTAGATTGGAATAAAGCTCGGTATTACACCGGGCTTTTTCCGTTTAGCCTCAAATCCTATCATTGTTATAGTAGCATATGTACCTGACAAGTTCTTTCTTGCACTGTTCGACGTCAACACATTGAGCATTCCCTGTTCTTATTTGTAATTTTTCCGCATAAAAACCAAGAACCTGCATGGAGAGATTTCCTAACCCAATTTTTAAGTTTTCCCATATCGGATAAAATAATAAAAGGACCTAACGAGGAAACCACCATCCTGAAGAAATACGCAATGCAACGCTTCGCCACACAGCAATCGGCCGATGATGTGATTCGTGATTTTGCCCATATAATCAAAGAACAGACAGGTGTCAGCCTGTTCAAGGAAGAAATCTTTGTATGAAAAATAACTTTCACACACAGGTTTTCCGATTGATTCGCTTTTTCCAAAGGTAATACAGAGGCATCCCCAGCCCAACCCCTAAAAAAGTATCTTACACGGAATCCCTTTGTAACTGCCCCCGATCTCTAACCCGAGCACCGAGGAAAGAAAGGAAAATAAAAAAAGAGTCTCATAGAGACTCTTTATATGGGTGGGCGCTGAGGGATTCGAACCCCCGACCCTCTGGGTGTAAACCAGATGCTCTGAACCAACTGAGCTAAGCGCCCGGGCGATCTTGTTCGATTGCGGGTACAAATGTAAGGGATTTTTTTATACCTGCAAAATTTTTGCAGTTTTTTTTATTATATTTATTTGGACAAGAGTTATCAATGTGTTCATTTCACATATACAAACATTGCAAGGTATGCAAAAAATTCAATTCATTGATTTTTAACATAGTACTAATTCGAGAAGAGGATTATTTGTATTAATAAATATTTAAGAATATAATTAACATATATTAATAAAATAACTATATAGAATATCGAAAATACATCTACCTTTGCACCGTCTTTGAAAAAGATTGTTTTTCATAAGTTTGTATGGTTTAGGTTAGTAGTTAGTAAATGTTTAAGGGTCGGTTATCCGGCCCTTTCATTTTTTTATTCTCACCTATTCTTTCTCCTTTTCTGCATTTTTTTTGCTTCTTCCCTACTCTTGCGGTCAACTCTCTCTGTCTGTTTTTATGGTTAAATTTATCCCTCATTCATAATCACTTTTGACTTTCCACTCAGACAATCCATATTCAAACTCAAAAAAGAGAAGACTGTGCAAAAAGGTTATAAAAAACAAAAAGAAACCTCCAAGCAGTAAAATTCGTTATACTCCCATAAAAAGAACCCACCGGAAATCTTTTCGGTTACATACCAACAATAAGAAAGTAGGTATAAAACATACATTTAATCCATTAAAAACAAAAGGATCATTAATATGAGATATCGGATAGCAAGCATGATTCTCGGTTTACAACTCGCCCTGAGTGGCTATAGTCAGGAACTAAAAGAACGACCGGAGTTTAAACTTGGCGGAGCTTTACGTTTCAATTATAATTATTCCGACTGGAATCAAGCCCATCGTGATCAATGGGGCGAATTTGGGTATGATGTATTTATACTGCATCCAACAGCTTCATACAAAGGGTTCCTGTTAGATGTAGATTTCCGTTTTTATAGTACGGCCTTCGGTGGATTTATGCTGAAATACGGCTGGATAGGCTACCGATTTTCGAAGCAAGACCATATCGAAGTGGGCTTGACAAAAGTACCTTTCGGTATTCATCCGGCTAGCGGTAACAATTTCTTTTTCCAGATTTCCTATTATGTAGGTCTCGAAGACGACTCGGATATGGGCATCAAATATGTTCACGAGGATGAGAAATGGGAATATGCAGCAGCCTTTTTCAAAAATGCCGACGAACTATTGTTCGGTGCACACGATGAAACCTCCGACGATCGTTACGGCTATGATGTAGCCGGACGCAACAAAGAGATCAATCAATGGAACGCTCAGGTAATCTATAAATTCGGGACGACAGCCAAACAGAAAGCCGGTATTTCGGGTCAATTCGGACAACTTTATAACCTGGATACCCGCAAGAAAGGTACCCGTTTCGCTTTTGCCCTTCATTATGTCATCGACTGGAAGAACTGGAACCTGAAAGCCCAGTTTTCTACTTATGCCCAACATCCCAAAAACGCGTCGGGCGAAGACCGTGATCTGGTGACAATGACAGCTTACGGAGCTCCTTACCTGGTAGCAGCTAAAGCCAATGTATATACCCTCAGTTTCTCTCATAATTTCCCTCTAAAATCCAGATGGCTGCAAAATATATTGGTATATCATGATTTCGGTTTACTACAAAAATGGAATCGCCATTTTAAGAATAGCGTGCAGAATGTGAGCGGATTGATGATGACTATGGGACCGGTTTTCACCTATATCGATTATGCCATGGGGAAACACCATGCTTGGGTGGGACCCGACTGGAATGCATTTGGTCCCGGCCTGGAAAGCAATTCCTGGCATTCCCGGTTTAATATCAATATTGGTTATTATTTTTAATTCGGAAAAATATGATCGGAGACCTTTTTCATCTGTATGCCGAACGCTGGCATTTCTTCCTGAATCTTACAGTCCAGCATCTGGCAATCTCCCTGATAGCTATTATCGCAGCTATTGTTATCGGGCTAAGCCTGGGCATTCTAATCAGCCGCTTCCGGCATACAACCGGTGTAATATTGGGCCTGACCAATTTCATTTACACGATTCCTTCCATCGCTTTATTTGGCTTCCTGATTCCATTTTCCGGTGTCGGAAATACAACAGCTATTATTGCTCTCACCGTTTATGCATTATTACCGATGGTGCGCAACACTTACATCGGTATTACCGGTATCGATCGCGAGATCATCGAAGCAGCTCAGGGTATGGGAAGTACCCCTTTCCAAATCCTTTACCGCATTCAATTGCCTTTAGCTTTTCCGGTCATTTTATCCGGACTACGAAATATGGTCGTTATGACTATTGCCCTGGCCGGCATTGCAGCCTTTATCGGAGCCGGCGGTCTGGGAGTAGCTATCTACCGGGGCATCACCACCAACAACGGTACACTGACCGTGGCGGGCAGTCTGCTCATCGCCCTGCTAGCTCTGCTTACCGATTGGGGTATCGGACGTTACGAGAATCATATCAAAAAGAAACGTAAACTGCTATAGCTATGAAAAATTATCTTATTTCTGTATGCTGGGTCATTCTTTTGTTGTTCGGAGGATGCCAAGCAAAAAAAGACTCTATCCACATCGCCACCAAACCAATGACCGAACAGTTCATTTTAGGGGAAATGCTGAGATTGTTGATTGAAGAAAACACCGACCTGAAAGTGATCGTGACCAAAGGCATTGGGGGAGGAACCAGCATCATCCATCCAGCCATGCTGAAAGGCAAGTTCGATTTATATCCCGAATATACGGGCACAGGCTGGTTGATGGTATTAAAAAAGGATAGTCTGCCACCGGCACAAGAGCTCTACGAACAGCTGCAAGAAGAATACCTGCAAAAGTACGGATTAAGCTGGATCGCTCCTTATGGTTTCAACAACGCCTACGGATTAGCAGTCAATGAAGAACAAGCCCGTACATACGGATTACACAAAATCTCCGACCTGACCCGTTATCCGGAAGAATTTACTTTTGGAGCAGAATACGATTTTTTCGAAAGAGAAGACGGCTATCCAGCATTATGCCGATGTTATGATTTAACATTCAAAAATAACCGGGATATGGATATCGGCCTGAAATACGAAGCGATAAAATCAGGAAAAGTAGATGTCATGAATATTTTTACTACCGACGGCCAGCTCACCCATGCCAATCTCCGGATTCTGGAAGATGACAAACATTTTTTCCCCTCTTATTACTGTGCTACCGTCGTCCGGACCTCTGTTCTAGAGGAACATCCCGAATTGAAAAAAGCCCTGGAAAAAATGGACGGAATCCTCACTGATAACGAAATGGCTGAACTTAATTATCAGGTAGATATCGAGGGGCAAACAGAACAAGAGGTGGCAAGAAATTTTTTGGTAAAAAAAGGGAAACTGGAAAGGGAGATGATAAATGACAGATGAGAGATGGGGAGTATGATTCGTTTTGAAAAGGTGAGTAAAAGTTATGGAGAACATGTTGTTCTCCGGGAGTTCAATCTGGAAATATACAAGGGTGAATTTATCACTGTAATCGGGAGTTCGGGAAGCGGGAAAACAACGTTTCTGAAAATGATCAACGGACTGGTGTTTCCGACAACAGGCAGAATTTTTATCAATGAAAAGGACATTTCGACAGTAAATCTGACTTCGCTACGTCGCCATATCGGGTACGTGATTCAAGGCATCGGTCTTTTCCCTCACCTGACTGTCCGGAAAAACATCGATTTCGTTCCCAATTTACTCGGTCGTCACAACAAAGGCTATAATCGTCTGACAGCCGACCGCCTGATCGAGATCGTGGGTCTAGCGCCAGAGATGCTCGACCGATATCCTTCGGAACTTTCCGGCGGTCAGCGCCAGCGTATCGGCATTGCCCGCGCACTGGCCGCCAACCCCGAAATCCTGTTGATGGATGAACCCTTCGGTGCTGTAGACGAAATCACACGTAAAATGCTACAATCTGAAATCACACGTATTCACCGGGAACTGGGGGTAACGATTGTCTTTATCACCCATGATATCCGCGAAGCCCTTACCTTAGGTAGCCGGGTGATCGTGATGAAAGATGGCCAAATCGAACAGGATGGCACCCCCGGTGAAATTCGACAAAGTCCCCGTACAGACTTTGTCCGGGAATTGATAAATTAATATCTTTGTAAAATGAAATTGACTTATATCTATCACAGTGGTTTTATCCTGGCAGGAAAAGAGTTTTCCATACTGTTCGATTATTACCGGGATACACCGGAACAAACTGTACTCGAACATTTCCTGAAGCGTCCCGGCCAACTCTATGTACTGGCTTCACATGCCCACCCAGACCATTTTAATCCGGTTATCCTCGATTGGAAAGCAGAACGACCGGATATCCGGTATATCTTCTCTGAAGACATCCGGGATGCCGGGCTCGCTTGTTACCACAACGCTGTATTCCTGAAAAAGGGAGAAGACTGGAACGACAATACCCTGAAAGTACAGGCGTTCGGTTCGACAGATATCGGTATTTCTTTTCTATTGGACATCAAAGACAAACGAATTTTTCATGCCGGCGACCTAAACAACTGGCATTGGCAAGAAGAATCTACCCCGGAAGAAATCCGCGAAGCAGAAGAGCATTACCGACAGGAATTGAATACCCTCAGGCAATACACCGATTATGTGGATCTCGCTCTATTTCCGGTTGACCCGCGTTTGGGACAAGACTATATGCGCGGTGCACAGGAATTCATCACTTGCATTCACACCCATCATTTCGCCCCGATGCATTTTTGGGAAAAATATGAAAAAGCCAATGCTTTCGGGCCCCAAGTCAAAGCTCATAACGGAGAATTTATTCCCATTACCCGACCGGGCGAAAGTATAGAATTAAATTTTTGAAGAAATAAGATACCAAATATATAGCTGATTATGGAAGTAAAAGGAAAATTTGATCATTTCAATTTTAATGTGCTGGATCTGGAAAAAAGTATCCAATTTTACGAAAAAGCATTAGGTTTAAAAGAGGTTCGCCGCAAAACCGCCTCCGACGGTTCGTTTATTTTGGTTTATCTCGGTGATGGGCAGAGCAATTTTACCTTAGAACTAACCTGGCTTCGCGATCGCACCGAACCATACGATTTAGGAGAAGGCGAATATCATCTCTGTTTGCGCGTCCCCGGAGATTATGACCAAGTCAGGGAATTTCACCGCGAAATGGGATGCATCTGCTATGAGAATAGGGATATGGGGCTTTATTTTATCAACGACCCCGACGGCTATTGGATCGAGATATTGCCTTTATAAAAAGATTTATGCTTTCAAAGCAACAAAGCTCTTGGTTTCGCCGTTCAATAAAAAAAAGTTCAGGACATGAAAAATAGAAAAAATAACATCTGGCTGACCATCGGGGTAATCGTTGTTTGCGTTTTATTGATATACTGGCTTTTCGCCCGTACGCTCATTGTTGAAGATGAAAATCTGCAGAGAACGGATGTTCCTGCCCTTATCGAACCTGGGACCGGCGAATAATTTTCCGCCGGATCCATTCGTCCAAGGCATATTTTCCGGCACCACACCAAAGCAAGGTGACGTACATCCCCAAATAGAGCAATGGTAACTCTCTGCCGGTAAAAGGCTCTGTTCTATGAATAACGAAAAAGGCCATCAGCATACCGAACATAAGGGGAAGAACAGCTAAACGGGTCAGCAATCCCAAAATCAACAGACAGGAACAGCCTACTTCGGCTAAAAGAATCAAGACCAACGAAAAAGTAGGTCCTACCCCCAAAGGGTCTGGAAAGGTGTTGGCCAATGCCGAAAAAGAAAACAATTTTGCCATACCGTGAGTCAGCATCATACAACCTACAAACAAACGCAGGAAAAGAATGGCTCCGTCAAAATGTTTACTATCTGAAGTGACTAATTTCAATACTAATTCTCTCATAACCTCTTTTTTCCACCTCTACGAAATTTTCCGTTCTTAAGTTCCAGCCCTATTTATTTTTTCTACAAAATCAAAATTACAAGCCGGTCTCTGATTATAAAAAATCAGGGACCGACTTGCTTACTGGGCTATCCCACAATGTTTAAACCGCCACAGCTTGTTTGAAAGCAGCTTCAATAACTGCTGCAGTCAACGACAGTCCTACACGCCCTAATGAGATCGTATAACCTATCCTTGTTTTTCCGCAGTAACCCGGGACGACGGCAATCCCTTTCAGATTTTTAAATTCCCGTTTCACAGCCTCGCAGCTTTCCTCCCACAACACTTCAGGAGCTCCGAAATCATTATCAGTAAAAATAAAATGACGGGAATCTTTCCAACAAGCATCAGTAAATAATTTACTGAAAAGAAGAGAAGCCAACAAATCTCCCTTCGACAAAATATAATCTTTCATACCCTGAGGCGATTCTTTCAGTACAGCCACATGGTATAAGATCTGGTATAAGTCGTCCAATTGTATTTTCAATTCTTTCTTATATTCTTGCAATTTCTCACCAGATAGTAATTCACAAGCCAATTGTTCGTGAATATTTCTTAACTCCTGAAATTCTTCTTCAAAACCGCATCCCTGATGTACACTCAACGCATAAAGCTGCCGAAGACGAGGCATGATGCCTTTTAAAGCAGAAACGACAACAACACAAGGACCATTTTGATGGGAAAGCATATTCTTGATATCTGACAGTGCCTCCCGGTTTTGCAGGACAGCACCCTTAAATTTCATAACTAACATATTTTTATATATTTAGAGATTAATCGAAATTTCTTATGGTCAACTTTGATAGCCGAAAAAGCTTGGATTTTTTCGACTCTTTGACTTTTAACTGAATAAAATGGTGAAAACCAATTTCCCGCAACCTAGGCCAGAATAGTATAGAATATACAGCTTGGTAATATGACAACTTAAACCCCCATAGGGGTTGTAGTAGTGGTGGTGGTAGTAAAAACAGAAACAATAGGGCAAGAAAAGGACACGATCGTATCGCCAGACTTCAGCATAGCCGTATAATCAAGGGTAATATCGTGTTTTTCTGTCTTCATAATGAAAACAAAACTAGGACAAATATTTTTAAGAATCAAGTTTTTGCCGTTCTTTTTCGGCCCAAACAGCAAGAATTTAACAAACTACCGGCACCGGACCGGTAGTTTATATACAACGGGCACGCTTCTCAATATCCGGCAGCCTGAGCTATTTTGCGCGGAATATCTACGTTATCGAGTTTCCCCTGGAACAATTCCGAACCAGCGCCGATAGCAAATACGGGCACTACTCCAGCCGAATGTGAACCACTAGTCCAGCCGACCATGGCAATCTCGTTCAAAATTCTCACTGCTTGTCCAGCCAAAGGTTCATCGGCCGAATAGAGGCTCTTTTCCAGCTTTACCTTCCCTGTTCCGAAAGTTTCCTGATACACTTCTTTCAACTTTTGTTCCTGTTTTGTACTTAGTTTTACAGAACGTCCGAATCCCAGCTGATCGGCCAATAAAATCTGTATATCTTCCCAACTCACTTTATTTTTTTTCTCTGCCCGTAACTCTCTGATCCTGGCTGTCAATTCTTCCTTAGAAATCTGCTGATGCTGCAAAGCCCCCAAATTCAATGCATACTTGCCGGTACCTAATCCGATGCCACCCGTTTCATGATCGGCAGTAATCACAATCAATGTTTCGTCCGGATGCTGCCGATAAAAGTCCAAAGCCTTCTCCACCGCTTTAGCCAGATCCATAATCTCCTGAAAAGTCGTCGCTGCATCATTATTATGACACGACCAATCGATTTTTCCTCCTTCGGCCATCAGGAAAAAGCCGTCCTCGTTATTCCGATTCAGAAATCCAATCGCCAACTCCGTTATTTGTGAGAGTGACAGGTCGCCAGTCTTGCGGTCGATTGCATAGGGCAAACAATCGGTAGCGCATCCTTCCGGTTGGATCAACACCACTTTCGGACATTCACCCGATCTGGTCACGAATTCCTCTGCTCCCCTCAGCACCACATAACCAGAATCACGCAAAATATCATATAGAAAAGCAGCAGTAGAATCGTTTTTACTTTTCGATTGCAAAAATCCGGCCCCGGCATACAAATCAAATCCGGTTCTGGGCAAATCGGTAGCAATTTCATAATACATACTCCGATTCGGTTGATGGGCATAAAATGCAGCCGGAGTAGCATGATCGACACTTACACTAGTAGTAATCCCCACTTTCCTTCCTGCCTTTTTAGCGGCCACCGCCACACTATAAAGCGGCGATTGCCGAAGACTATCCATACCAATCGTTCCGTTTTTGGTCTTCACACCTGTGGCCAGAGCCGTTCCAGCAGCAGCAGAACAAGTAACAGCATTATACTTCGAATAAGTAGTGGCAAAATTAGTTACCGGAAACTGTGTAAAATTCAATGGCCGGATGCCGACCCGACCTTCCTTTTCAGCCAGATACATCTCGGTGCCGTTCACCTGATTGATGCCCATACCGTCACCGATAAAATAAAACACATATTTCGCTTTTCTTTCTTTAGGCGCACGCTGACACTGTGGAAATAAAAACATTCCTACAATCAGCATCACAAACAAACACTTCATTTTTTTCATATACTATTATCTAAAACTGTCCACTCGCGATCTAACGTTTACTCACAGCAAAAATAAAATGAATTTGCAAAAAAATAATGAAGTAAGAACTCCATTTCCGGAATAAATAAAATCAGCGAATAAAAAGCCGGGGAAATTTAGTATCATAAATCACAAATACCTGTCCGTTTTCCAATAAAATACCACGCCCCCGTTCTTTTTTGCGATTTTCCCGATTATCTACATTTACAGCAATTACTCTTTGTTGATAAAAAGTAGTAATATCGTCGAAAATCGTATGCCCCAGCAAAATCCGTTTCACCTTGAGCTGCCGGAGCAAACGCGTCAGATCGCGGGCATCCAGGGGGCGGTAGTGATCAGCCGATTTTACCATTCCACGATACCAGAAAGGACCCATCTTTGTATCATATACAAAAGCAGCAGCGGCAGAATAGTCCTGACGCTCCTGACGTCCTAAAGAAAGGGTTCGGCCTACCACTTCATTGAGCGCCGGCACTGCTTTTTTCCAGTTCGAAAAGTCAGAGCTAAGGCCAGCATGAACGATCAGGTTATCCCCCACAACCGTAATAAAATTGCGGGTACGCAGCCAGCGCCCCAATTCTGTATTTTCATCCCACAAGGCAGGATAGCTCATCCCCAGCGTATCTGCCAAATGTTTATATTTTTCTTTCATATAGCGCACATCTCCACGCAACACCATCTCCTCATGATTCCCTAACGTAAATATCACCGCCCCTCCCTGTCTCGCAGCTTCAGCCTCCAATTTATACAATAACCAGAAAATAGGCACAACATCATTTCCCCGGTCGAAGACATCGCCGATAACCACCAGTTGTCCCCTACCGAAAGTCCATTCGTAATGTTCACCGATGACACCATTATTTTTCAATACCGATACCAAACAATCCAAATTACCATGCGGATCCGATAAGACTAACATTCGCCCAGCCTGAGCAACTCTCCAGGCAGGCCGCCCGAAATCATGGAGTGTCACTTCGAACCGATACCGTCCCTCATGCGAAACTACCGGAAAAGTAAAATCCGACGGTAAAACATCATAAGTTGTATCTTTCAATTCCCCCTTCAACCCGACGGTAATCATCCGCATTTCTCCGGTCGGCGGGTACAAAAGATAAGGCCCATCGGCAGCGTGTAGTCTTTTTGTCTTGCCGACCACTTCTCCGAAAGTCAATAACAACAACCCGGCAATCGCCAGACAAATATTTCGAAAAAATAAATATCCTTTTCTCCTCATTTTATGAAAAATTATAACAAAAGACAAAACGGATGAAGCAGATGAAGTGGTTTATCAGGTAATCCCATCGTTTACACTGTTTTATCCGCTTCATCTGCTTCCACCGCTTTTATCCGTTTTCTCTGTTAATACTCAGGATTTTGTTCCATATTCGGGTTTGCATCGATCTCGGCTTTGGGAATCGGTAACACCACCTTATACATATTCCAGTCGAATTCTTTAGCATAATCCTGTAAACTCAAATGTTTAGTACTACTGATCGCTGATATCGAAACATTCTTACGGATAATCGTCCCACCGTTCCGAAGTACATCAAACATCCGATGGCCTTCACCGAAAAACTCTTTCCGCCTTTCCTCCAACACTCGATCTAAAGTAACTGTCGTACCTTCAACTGTATTGACCGGATTTCCGCGTCTTACAATTTTGTCGAGGTAGAATACGGCTTTGTCATTATTCTGCAATTTTACGGCTGCTTCGGCAGCATTGAGATATAATTCGGATATCCGGAATAAGGGCACATTGGCATCCGCAGGACCACCGTCACCGTTCTGACCCGGATATTTCTGGATATAAGCCCGTTTACTGGAAATTTTGAACATTTTGTACCTCACATCGTTCTTATCCCGTTGCAAAAAATCAACGAAACTACTGGTCAGAATCATATCTTTATAACCGCTGGACGAACACAGATATCCTATCGATTCTTTTCCAGGACTGTCTGTAAGCAAATTAACGATTTCGAAAAACACTTCCGAAGTAAAATCTTTCGACCACGCATCCACATATTCCGCATTGGTCCACAGCCGGTAACCGTCTTTTTCAGCCCCTTTAATGGCTTCCTCCGCCATTTTCAGGGCATTGGTATAATCACCTTTATAGAGATACACCCGGCTAAGTAAGGTCATGGCAGACCATTTATTCATCTTTCCCTTAATAGATTTCGCTAACCAATCACCATCTCCTTTTTCCTTCTCAGTAGCAAGCAGAGGAACGGCCGTTGTCAGATAGCCGATAATCTTCTCATAACATTGTGCCACTGTGCTCCGTTTGGGTTTATACGTGATGTCCACCACTTCCTCAACTATCGCTCCACCGAGAGAGGCACCATTATCTTTCAGATAAGGATAACCGTACAGACGCGTAATATCGAACAAGGCTAATGCCCGGATAGCCAGAGCCTGCCCTTTCAAATCATCCCGGTAAACTGCAAAAAGTGTCTTACCCTCTTCATCTTCCCCTTCATACACTATGTCGTCGATGTTGTTGATTACAATATTCGTATTTTGGATAATATCGTAACAGGTTCGCCAGAAAGTAGAGGGCGCATTGTCCTTATTAAAGCCAAATTGATAATAATCGGCACAACGCTTGGTAGCACTGTATGCCTGCACATCGTCGCCCGTCACATCACCATAATATTGCATACGCGCACCGTAATAATAATACGATTGCATCGTACTGTAAATCCCGTTCAGGGTAAATTCGAAATCACTTAAGGTATTCAACGAACCTTCCGTTTTGATTGAAGTCGAAGGATCGAGATCCAACCAATCGTTGCCACATCCGTTTATCAGACCTGCAACAACTATTATCAGTATATATTTAATTCGTTTCATTGTCTTCACTTTTAAGTTGATTAATCCATATCATCCGTTAAAAATTAACTTCCAACCCGAAAGTCATGGTTTTCAATGGAGGTGTACCCCAAACGGCCGAACCGGCACTGACAGCCTCCGGATCGTAATAATCCCATTTAGCCCAAGTCCACATATTACTGCCAGAAGCATACAAACGCACCTTGTCAAGCCCTGCCCGCCGTGTCCATTGTTGCGGAACCGTCACCCCCACAGTAAAGTTTTTCAAACGGATAAAATCGGTCGGATGCAAACGGCGGCTATTCCTCCAGTCGCTCATCACCACATCGGCTCCTTCGATGAATCTTTCATATTTTACCTTATCACCCGGCTTTTGCCACCGATCCCGGTAATAAGTAGGAATATTAGCTTCCAGATCATCGCCACCATGCTCGGTTTTCTGTGCCCAATTGTCATACGACCACCCGCCGAACGAATAGGAAAACATGATATTGAAATCGATCCATTTATAGCGGAACGAGTTCGACAAACCACCGCTTACTTTGGGGTCGGCCGACTTCATCGGAATATAATTCGCCTTATTCGGATCTTCGGTGATTTCTTTACTGTATCCACCTTTACCATCATTGTCGTTTGTATAGAATTGCGGACGACCGTTATCCGGATTGATACCGGCAAATTCGATCACATAGAAAGTACGATAAGGCAGTCCCACTTTCCGGATTTGCGAACCGTCCGGGATTTGAGTCTGCTGACCATCCAGCCGCACAATCTTATTTTTATTATGTCCCAGATTGAACATAGTCGTCCAACTGAAATTGTCACAGTCGAAATTAACGGAACGGACCTCTAGTTCCACCCCCTGGTTTTTCACCTCCCCGATATTCATCAGATAACTGCTGAAACCGGTAGTCATGGAAATCGGCCGGTCCATCAATAGGTCTTTCGTCGTCCGGGTATAGTATTCCAGCGTAAAGTTCAAGCGGTTCCAGAAACCGAAATCGAGACCGAGGTTAAAATTATAA
>JAETOX010000211.1 GCA_021771575.1 Bacteroides sp.
GAAATGATCTATCGGGCGCAGGAACAAATCATCTACCGCCGCGACACCCATATCGACATTCTCATCGACAAACTGCATGAAGACCGGGTGCGTCGGGTAATCGGTCCGATGTTGGCCAATGAGGACGGTGAAGTGGAGGCGCATTTGCAGGACGACGATATCCAGTACGTAGTGGATATGGGGCTGATCGTGCGCGACAAGCCCTTGCGTGTTTCCAATGCCATCTATAAAGAAATCATTCCCCGCGAACTGACCTGGGCCCGTCAGCAGACGCTGCTCCAGCAATCGGCATGGTACATGAACCCGGATAACAGCATCAATATGGAGAAATTACTGCTGGATTTCCAGCAATTCTTCCGGGAGAATGCGGATTTGTGGATTGAGCGTTTCGACTACAAGGAGAGCGGCCCTCAGTTGTTGTTGCAGGCCTTCCTGCAACGGGTGGTGAACGGTGGCGGCTACATCGACCGGGAATACGGCCTGGGTCGCGGTCGTACGGATTTACTGATCCGTAAGCCTTTGACCGACGGATACGGTGGTCCGGTGCAGCGTATTGTTCTGGAACTGAAAATCAAGCGTGGCGATTTGGACAAGACTATCGCGAAAGGCCTGGAGCAGACCACATGGTATATGGACCGTTGCGGTGATGTGAGCGAGGGTCATTTCATCGTCTTCAACCGGGACAAGGGCGTTAGCTGGGATGAGAAGATCTGGCACCGGCAGGAAGAATATGACGGACGGACGATTACCGTGTGGGGGATGTAATATATCCGGGTATTATGTGAGGTTGTTCTGTTCCGGATAATTTTTATTTTCTGCTTTACAAAGAAAATAAAACAGCAGATTGATAAATTTCGTTTTCCCGAATTTTTCTTTTAACAGGCGGATAGCCACAGATTTCGTATTGTATATCGTCTGCAGGCTCAGATTGAGTTTGCAGGCAATTTCTTCCATCTCGTAGCCCGAAAGGTACAAATCCATAACTTGGACACAATTCTCCGGTAGTATGTTGAGGCATTTTTGTAGGAATGCGTACAGTTCGTTTTCTGTGATTTCGGAAGCAAAAGCCCGGTCTGTTTCTGCATATTCTTCATACTTGTTGTGTACTTTTTGATGTTCTAAATAATTTTTATACCGGTTTTTGATGCTCGTGTAGAGAAACGCTTTCAGTTTAATCAGGGTTTCGAAATGAGTTCCATTATTTTCCAGTAGCGAACAAAACACATCCTGAACGGCGTCTTCCGGCAAGACAGTTGTGCAACTGTATAGGCGCGACGCATAAAGATGCAATTCGGTAAAAAATAATTTATAGACAGACACGAAAGCTTCTGTATCGCGGGCGTTAAAACGCGATAACAGGAGAACATCTTGGTATCT
The DNA here is from genome assembly GCA_021771575.1 of Bacteroides sp. GTDB lineage: Bacteria > Bacteroidota > Bacteroidia > Bacteroidales > Marinifilaceae > Odoribacter. The sequence goes on from JAETOX010000211.1 coordinate 1,378, forward strand.
GCTTTCTTCGGACATAGGTGATTCCCACTTTTAAATCCTGCAAAACTATAAAAATTTGTAAAACAATAAGCCGCTTTTTGAATAGGATTCGGAAAAAATCTTGGAAAGACAAAAAATAATGTTAATAAAATATTAATATTTGATTTTTATCGGTAAAAAAAGCAAACAAACCTGATATATGCATAAAAATTCAGGTAGAATGAAACAATCTTATATAAAAGCAGCAGAAGAAGCGATAAAGAAAGCGGAGGACATAAAACACCGTTTCCAGACACAGAGCCGTCTCGTGCCTGGAAAAGATCCGGATTTATTATTAGAGGAGGAAGGATTTGCGGAGCAGATCGGATGTTTGCACCGTATAGCCCGGATCGACCGGGAGGAAGCTGCCGGGAGGCTGAGGGGGAGACTCGGCAAAATGAAACGGGCGAAGAAAAGGGACCGGATCCGGCTGATTCGGCTGACGGCAGCAGCAGCAGCGGTTCTGACTGGAGTATACCTGTATCCGTTGATTGGGAACCGGGAGAAACATATCGGTAGAGAGACTTACGTCCGGGAAGAGAAAGTGGCAGTACCAACCGTGTTCTGGGAGCAGGATGAAAAGACGATAGACCGGAGGACTTTGGATATGCGGGAGGTTGGAAACACTTATGTCGTGACAGCTGGAAGATTATCTTCGGAGGAGTTATCTGTTGATACACCGGTTGTATATGAGAGGATAGTCATTCCAGCCGGTTACATTTATTCGGTGGCGTTGGCTGATGGCTCGACCGTTGCCCTGAATGCCGGCAGTGAACTCCGGTTTCCCAACCGCTTTTGCGATTCGGTACGCGAAGTGGAATTGAAAGGTGAGGGGTATTTCGATGTGGCGGAATCCGGGCGGCCTTTTATCGTCCGGATGGGCGAAAACAGAGTAACCGTTTACGGTACACGTTTTAATCTGTTTTACTCCGACCGTCTGGCCGTGACAGAGGCTGTGCTAGTTGAGGGAAGCATCGGCTTGACGGTAGAAGGGAAAGAAACGAAAATTCGGCCCAACCAACGTATCCGTTATGCTACCGGCAGACAATCGCCTCAGGTGGAAGAGGTGGATGTGAACGATTACATACAATGGCTGGCAGATAATTTCAAATACAATGGGGCCCGGCTCGATCGGATTGCTTTCGATCTCTCCGCATGGTATGGCGTGGAAATACAAATGAAGCCGGAAATTGCGGATGAAACCTATAGTTTCGAATTCGGGAAACAATTGCCGGTAGAAGAAGTGATATGGGCCTTACGGAAAATTACGGGTAAAACAATAGAAAAAGAAGGAGGTGCATATCGGATAAAATAATAAGATAAAAAAAAGAGAACCTTTCCAGGAAAGATTCCCTTTCGAATACCGGCAAGGTGCGATTTTGCGAGTTCCGTATCCTTGTCGTCTCATTTAAGACATAATTGAAAAATTACATCAAAAACTTATACAAGTTTATGAAAAAAAAAGAAGAAATAAATCAATCCGGAAAGAATAAATGGGCGATGGGCTTGTTTTTGTTTTTCTTTCCGTTTCTGTATTGCCCGAATTCCTCGGTTGCCTCTCCAGTGGAAGGGGTAAATGTCGTACAACAAAGCCCGGATAAAAAGGTGACTTTGAAAATGACTGATAAAACATTGGTGTATATTCTTTCCGGTATAAAAGCGCAAACAGGGCTTTCCTACGGTTTCCGCGACAACCAAAATGCAGCTCAGAATGGCCTTTATTCTATCGATGTGGTCAATGTCAGTGTTGAGGAAGCTTTGAATACTTTACTGAAAGATTCGGAATTTACGTATACTATTGAATCTGGCTGGATACTTATTCGTACCCGGCAGAAACAGCCGGAGACCAGTGTTACTCAAGACAGGGTTATTGTGAAAGGGCGGATTGTCGATGTAAGTGGCAATCCGTTGCCAGGCGTGACCGTATTGATCAAGGGCACTACTCTTGGAGTGGTCTCCGACGGTGACGGCCGTTATGAACTGGCGGTTCCTGGCAATGCCGGTCGGAGATT
>JAETOX010000212.1 GCA_021771575.1 Bacteroides sp.
GAATGGCCTACCTGACCTATGTCGAGGGAGGTAAAACGGTAGCATTAAACATGCCTACTTCTTCCACCACGCGGGGCATCCGTTTCGATAGGCCGGTAATCTTTGCAGGAAAAAGTATCTCAGAATTGGCATTCGATGCAGCAACCCGTAAAATGTCGGTGTTAGACGAAGGGATAAATGCCGAATGTTTTTGGGCTGCTAACGTTAAGGACTCTTGTTTACTGGATTTCCCCGATGCCGTGAAAATGGTACAGGAATACAGCGAGGCTTTTAGCTTGATAGAAAGAGGTTATAATCTCATGAACGGAACGATGGACCTGGATTACAGAACGGACGTTCAGGATTACCGTTGGCACTGGAATTTGGCAGGTTGTCCCTCTCTGGAAGTATATGTAAAAAACGATGAACAAGGAATTAATTGCACCATGGGACGTTTGTATGACCGGGATTCCATTGCCCAGGATCATGTCGGAGACAGAATCTTTTTTAAACAAATTCATCCCAATTCCAAACACTCCGGAAATGTCAATAATATGTTGCTTATCAATTTTAGTGGTTATGGTAGTCGGGTATTAGACCGTTGGCTTGCTCAGGAAAAAGGTGTTATGATGATACCGGTTGGAGGACAGTTTTATATGATTAAAAATGATGACAATCTGGCATGGGCATTATTCTCGCCCTTGCAATTGAACCAGTAAACACGTAAATATATGCTTTTATGAAACGATTGATTTATATATTTTTTGCATGGCTTCTGGCAGCTGCATGCGAAGACAAGGAAACGGACCTTGTTGTCAAAACTTCATATGATGTATCGGAAGCGGAAGTAGTGATTCCTGCTTCCGGCGACCTGAACGACTACATTTTGGTTACGGCAACTACGGAATGGAATATTTCCGGTGGTAGCGAATGGTGCCGGGTTTCGCCGGCCAGTGGTGAAGCGGGAACCACCCGGGTTTATTTTGAATTGAACGAGAACGTCGATTACTCCGGCCGTAATGTGCAGTTTACATTGAACGTGGCAGGCGAAAAGACCATCATCACCGTTTATCAAAAACAGAAAGATGCCCTGACGATTTCCAAAGACAAATTCGACTTTGGGCAGAAGGGGGGAAATGTAGAATTAAAATTGAATACCAACATCGTCAGCCAGGTGCAATATAAAATCGTGACACCCGGTTATGCAGAACCCTGGATTACAAAATCCCAGGTACCTGCCAGTAAAGCCACGAAGGATTACGACCTGGTATTTGCTGTGTCAGAGAATCCTGACGGGGCAAAGCGCGAAGGAATAATCATCGTCGAGGATGAATTGCGTCGTTTTTCCGATACCATCCGGGTATATCAGGTACAGAAGGATATGATCGTCCTCTCTGCCAACGAATACAAAGTGCCGTTTGAAGGCCAGGATTTAAGGGTGGAATTGAAGGCCAATATCGAATATGGGGTAGAGATTTCGGAAGAGGGGAAGAAATGGATTTCCTTACCGCCTGCCTCCAAGTCATTGCAGCCGGATATGAGGATATTCACGATAGCGGAATATCCCGAGGAGATTGAACGGCAGGCCGATGTTACTTTCTATGACAAAAACAATCCCGCTTTGAGGGAAACGATCACCATCAAGCAACTCCGGATAGGTACGATTATTATACTCCAGAAATGGGTAAAAGACATACCGCAAACCGGTGGTAGTGCAGCATACGCCATAGAAGCGAATGTCGATTATGAAATTATCGTTCCCGAACACATTAATTGGATAAGACCGAAACCTCGCACAAGGGCATTGGATGAATCCACCGTTGCTTTGGAAGTAGATGCTAATCCCGAAACGCAGATCGAGAGGGAGGCGAAAGTTTTCCTTAGAAGTGTCGGTACAGAAGAAGTGGTAACCGATACCCTCTATGTACATCAGTTGGGACGTCCTCGTTTGTCGGAATATAAGGTATTGATAGCACTTGCTAATGCCTTGAAAGAATCTCCGACGTTTGAGGAGGATTTTGGCAGTTGGGGAGATCCGAAAAATCCGGAAGACGGGAAGGTGACGAGTTCTTGGAAATACGTGAAATTGAATGCAGAAGGGCATGTGACAGAAATCAATATAACTGCCAATAAGTTAAAAGGTACAATACCGGCAGAGTTAGGAGAATTGAAATATTTGGAGAAATTTGCAAACTATTATTCCGCTGATTTAGGTGGAGAGCTTCCTGTGGAATTGGGTAATTTGAAAAATCTGAAATCACTAAGACTACAAGGAGAATTCACTTCTGTACCGGATGAACTCAGAGGAATGGAAAATTTGGAAGTGTTAAACTTAAGATGTAGCGCGACTAATGAACCGCTATTTCTTGAGGGAATGACAAATTTGAAGGAATTAACGTTATTGTGTCAATATGAAGGAGCTCTTCCAGGAGTGATTAAAAATTTGAAAAATCTAACCAAATTGACGATAGGGCAAAATCTTCAAAATTATAATAAATTTACGTCGTTGCCGTCTGAAATCGGAGAATTAAGAAACTTGACCAGTTTGATTATCTATGGAGGATTTGAAGGTGCTGATGTTCCTGAAGCTATAGGGAATTTGACAAATTTAACTACTCTTACGTTCCAGCAAACGGGATTTGTCTCATTACCTCATACGATTGGGAATTTGAAAAATATAAAGTCTATTTCCTGGACGAATAATAAGTTCAAAGCTCTTCCGGAAGGTATGGGGGGAATGACAGGATTAACCAGTATACAAATGTATGGGAATGAATTGGAAGGTGGTTTACCTGATGATTTTATTAATCTGACTAACTTGAAAACATTAACTTTGTATGACAATAAATTGAGTGGTTCTATTGAGATTTTAACTAAAATGCCAAGTTTGACATCCATTGATTTAAGTAATAATCAATTGGAAGGTAACATCGATTTTGATTGGAGTTCACTTACTCAACTAGGTTACCTTAAATTAGGAAACACCAAACCGGAAGGTAATAATAGACTTACAGGTTCTATTCCCGTTTCTCTTTTGAATTTGTTGGAAAAATTAAAGACATTAGATTTATCCGGAAACCAATTGACTGGAGAATTGTCCCCCAAAGTATCCTGGGACTTGGCCACTGCCAGTTTTGCAAGTATTTATTTGCAGAATAACCAATTATCCGGTGAATTACCCAAATGGCTTGCCAATACATACCTGTCGAACCTTAATTTGGAAAACAACAATTTCACCGGTAGTATTCCAGTTATATACGGTACGGGAATTAATAATTTTACGACCTCAGGT
>JAETOX010000213.1 GCA_021771575.1 Bacteroides sp.
AAAATCTTCGGGTTCGAGTCCCTGTCTTTCGCTCATAATAACAGCTTTTTCTATAGCATGTTGCAGTTCCCGCACATTTCCGGGCCAGTTGTATTTCAAAAGTTTTTTCCTGGTCTCTTCGGTGAGAAAAAGTTTATGTTTTCCGTATTTTGTAACGTATTTTTGCATAAAAAATTCTGCCAGCAGCAAGATATCTTCTCCCCTTTCCCGTAAGGGCGGAACTTCGATATGAATGGTATTTATGCGATACAACAGATCTTCGCGGAAGCTACCTTTTTCAACCATTTCCTGCAAATTACCGTTAGTAGCACAAATCAGACGGATATCGATGTCGATCGGTTTATTGGAACCGATACGGGTAATTTTCCGGCTTTGGATTGCAGCCAATAATTTAGATTGCAGGGAGTAGGTAAGATTTCCGATTTCGTCCAGAAAAAGTGTGCCTCTATTGGCAGCTTCGAACTTTCCTGCCCGATCTTCTTTGGCATCGGTAAACGCTCCTTTCACATGTCCGAAGAGTTCACTTTCGAACAAAGTCTCGGTAACTGCTCCCATATCCACCCCAATCAGGACCTCTTTGGAGCGATGGGATAAGGTGTGCAGTTCTCTGGCAATCAACTCTTTTCCGGTGCCATTTTCTCCTGTAATCAAGATATTGGCATCGGTAGAGGCCACTTTTCCGATCAGATGGCGTAATTGCAACATAACAGAAGAGTTCCCCCAAATCAACTCTCCCCCTCCCGACAACTGCCGTTTCAGTGCTGCCTCTTTTTCCCGGAGTTCTTTCACTTCATGCCGGGATTCCTTCAGCCGGTAAGCAGCCAGCAAGGTAGCTATCAGTCTGGCATTATCCCAGGGTTTGACGACAAAATCAGTAGCGCCCTGTTTTACTGCTCTGACAGCCAGATCGATATCGGCATAAGCAGTAAAAAGTACTACTGGTAGTTCTGAATCGATTTTACGAACCTCAGCCAACCAGAATATTCCCTCATTCCCATTATTCCGCCCGGACGAAAAATTCATATCCAATAATACCAGATCGATATTTTCCGACTCTATCAAATCCGGTATCCGATTAGGATTGCTGAGGGAGATCACTTTTTTAAAAACGCTGCCCAGCAGAATTTCAAGTGCTGCCAATACACTTTTGTTATCGTCGACAATGAGAATCGTGCCTCGTGCTGCCATGAATCAATTCATCCAGTTTATAAAGTTTATAATTCTTCTCTTCCCCAAGTTTCCGTTACAATTTGTCCGTCGAACAAATTGATGATCCGGTGAGCATAAGAGGCATCGTGCTGGGAATGGGTGACCATGATAATGGTGGTTCCTTCCTGATTCAACTCTGTCAACAAATTCATCACTTCGGTACCGTTACGGGAATCCAGGTTTCCGGTTGGTTCGTCGGCCAGAATCAATTTCGGTCCGGCCACTAGAGCTCGTGCAATCGCTACCCGTTGTTGCTGACCGCCGGAAAGCTGCTGCGGAAAATGTTTGGCCCGGTGACTGATATTCATACGTTCCAGGATATGGGAAACCATTTCTTTTTTTTCTCCCGCCCGCTTTTTCAGATAAACTAAGGGCAACTCGACATTTTCATATACATTCAATTCATCTATAAGATTAAAGCTCTGGAAGACAAACCCGATGTTTCCTTTGCGAACCTGAGTACGCTGTTTTTCCTTCAAATGACCTACTTCCTGCCCATCGAAATAATACTTTCCTTCGGAAGGATTATCCAATAAGCCGATAATATTTAAAAGAGTAGATTTACCACACCCCGAAGGGCCCATGATAGCCACAAATTCACCTTGTTTCACTTCCAGAGATACCTGGTTCAGTGCTGTGGTTTCTACTTCTTCTGTACGAAATACTTTACTGAGATTTTCTATTTTAATCATAATATCGAGGATTGAAATTTGTGTTTTTCGTACGATATTTATGCCAAACAATTTAATCCACTTATATCCAACAAAATAACATCACCAAACCTTGTATATATCGTCTATTTTTTTGACACACACTGTCACTTTTTTTTACAATGTTATTTTTCAAACGGATATTGACTGGTCGGTTTTTCACAAAAATAAGAATAATCTGATTTTAAAGCAGAATAAACTGATTTTTCTTTTTATTTTTAGGGTTGTTTTAGAAAATCCCAAATGTTTAAGTTTAAATATGTTCCGTTACCTCACTCTATTTTTTGTGCTAATCTTCTTATCAGCTGCGGGTTGGCAGGCATATTGCCGGGAAAACTATGAAATCCTGATTTTATGTGTATCTGGAATTATGGGATGTATTTGGTTGTTTTTTCATTTGATTCATAGAACAAACCGAAAATTGAATTATTTCTTCAGTGCTTTAGAAAATGACGATTACACTATTCATTTTACCGAAAAGAAAGGTATGTCTTCGGATCGACTTCTCCATTCGGTACTCAACCGTACCAAAGATATACTCCAGCATGCCCGCCTGGAGATTCAGCAAAAAGAACGTTATTACGAAATTATCCTCCAACACATTAGCTCGGGGGTCATCGCTCTTGACGAGAAAGGATTCGTTGTCCAACTCAATGAAGCAGCTTTAAAGTTACTTGGGCTGGAAGTATTCACCCATATCGGCCAACTCCATCGGTTATCTCCGGCTATTGAGGAAACTTTTCGGACTATCCGTGCCGGAGAAAACCGACGGATCACCTCTACCACCGAAAGAGGCAGTATACAGCTCTTGATCAATGCCTCGGGAATTACGATTAATAACAAAAACATCCGGTTATTGGTGCTCAACGATATCGAGAACGAAATGGATGAGAAGGAAATTGATTCCTGGGTTCGTCTTATCCGTGTTTTGGCACACGAAATCATGAATTCGGTAGCTCCCATCACTTCGTTGAGCGACACTTTACTCGCTATTTATAAAGCCCCGGACCAAACCTACGATACGACCCAACTTGAAAAAAATACGATCAACGGTTTACAGGTGATCAGCGAGACCGGCAAAGGATTGGTATCTTTTGTGGAGTCGTACCGAAAATTCACCCGCATACCCTATCCTGAACGAGAATACATTGAACTACAGGAATTTTTCCAGCGTATGATCATTCTTTGCAGTACGGAAGCGAATTTTGCATCTATACGGATGTTCACCGAAATCGAACCGGTCCATTTGAAAGTATTTGCAGATCCCAATCTATTGGGCCAGGTTTTACTCAATCTGATGAAAAACGCTATTTATGCTCTCCGGGATCAGGAGAATGCTT
>JAETOX010000214.1 GCA_021771575.1 Bacteroides sp.
CAATATGTCAAAGAACTTGATATAATAATCTTTTAGAACAACTTTTCCCTCTTTCCCATTTTCAAAGCAGGTCGACGCTACAAAAAATTGGAAACGCTAGCCCTTTCATCTCCGATAATCTCCTTCTCCAACCATTTTTCATCCCGGCTTTTAAAGAAAATAAGACTGTCTTTCTCATCCATAATATTTTTAGCCTCTGCAGCCAATTGCTTCAATTGTACTTCCGAAATCTCCCCTTCAAAAACACTATTCTGTATCCAGGAAAGATAACGACGACAAAGTTTCAACATTTTCGCCGTACGCTTCTGGTCCACATCATATACCAAAATCACATACATCTACCACCAGATTTTCAAAGGTTTATACTCTTCCATTCCCAACAGATGCTTCGTCAACTTATAACATTCCAACTTAACCAAATGCTTATAACTTACGCTCCGTCCTAATTTCCGGTGCTTAATTGTTTCCTTGGTACGTCCCTCCCATTCCTGTGACACCTTTTTCATTGAAGACGGCTTCAACAGACAGCGGTTCAAGTGCTGGTCAAAATCCGATTCCCGCAACTGCTTCCGGTTAAACATCGAAAAAATCAGACGGTCTGCCAAAATCGGTTTAAATATCTCTGCTATGTCCAATGCCAAAGAATAACGTCTTTCACCCGGCTCGTGCAAAAAACTGATTGTCGGATTCAATTGCGTATGATAAATCGCATCCAAACAAAGCGAATAACACATACTGTTAGCAAAAGAAATCATGGCATTCACCTCATTCGATGGCGGCATCTTTGCCCGGTTACCCATTGTAAATCCATCAATAATCCGGTCGAAGGCTTCGTAATACGTCTGCCGGATATTACCCTCGATTCCCATCAACATAGGTACGTCCGTAGCCGTTGCTATCAAAGGCACATACGATTCAATCCGTTCAATTTGTTGCGACGTATCCTTCCCCCGATTACTATAATACCGCAAATTTTTCAGCATATTAAAAGCTGCCCCTTCGATAAACTGTCGGGCAATCATCATTCGCTTGTCATTGCGGATGTGATGTTTCATCTGAGCAATCTGCATCTTTCCGGACAGCAAATAATCCTTCGGCATAAATGAACCTGTATAATGCTCATAATAATCAAAGAAATGTACTGTCACTTGATTCTTGCCCAAGAAATTATACAACGCACTATTGGCATCCAAACTACCGAATATAAACAAATTATCCACCGTCTCTATCGGAATATAACGTGGCATACCTTCCTGGCCTTCTTCATCCACCGGCGTAAACTTCAACGTATTATCCTTACGACTCAAACGCCCCGGATTAAACAAATAATAGGTCCGTTTCATAATTCCGGATTTTCAATCTCCGACATCCGTTCATACCCCACTTGGGCCAGCCATTGCTTGAACGGCTCTGCTTTTGGGGAAGGAATAGCTTGGATTATTCGCAACAATCCTTTGACATTGGCACAATCACTTGTATATTTCTTTCCATCTTTGCTCTCCAATTTCAGTTGTACCCCAAATGGATACAACTGCTGACTGTCAAATTCCCTTTTTTTCAGCTTACTCCAATATTGCCGAGGCGTTGGTGAATCTGTAAGCACTTCAACTACATCTACAATTGAAAAATACCACTGCTCTTCCTCCTCATTCCATACGGAACGGATTTGTTTTTGATCAAAAAGTTTAATATCACTCATCGTACAACCGTTTATTCCATTTCTCCCGCATAACAAAACTCATAATAGGAACATTGCCCGCACTTTATTTTCGATAGAGGCGGGGGACAATCCTCCGCTCCGATAATCTCCCGGATTTCCGCTTCCATTTTCTGTAACCTTTCCCGATCCCCTTCCTCTAATTCCACCCGCATCGTCTCCCGCAACAATGGATATTCCAATTGCCCAATCACCCCTTCTATCCCTTCCCGTTCGAAAAGATACAGATAATATTTCACCTGCCAGACATGTGCCTCCTCTTTTACCGCCGATTTCTTAATTTCATGCACCACCCTTTCCCGCGGGTCATAAAAATCAATTACCGAACCACCTATCCTCACCTCCTCATAACGCGCCGCCCGGTTCGGATAGGAAGTCTCGTGCACCAACTTCCCTTCCGTCACCAAATCCGACGTATGCTCCATGCGAATACCGTGGGCATGCAGCCACATCTCCCGCTTACATACATGATACAAATTGATTAAAGTTGCTGTAATATTCATCATATAAATGCAATATCTTTCAAAACCCTACTATTCAATCCCATTTTATAATCATACAATTGTCCGTTTGCTCCCTCTTGTTCCCAATGGGATAAATAAAAATATCCAAGCTTTTCCTCTCCCATGCCACATCTTAATTCCTGCAATTCTTTGGAATAACAAACTAATGAGAACGTGAAACACGACAGAATACGTTGCATCATTTTTAAATCAATTTGTCCGCTCAAATCGAAATTTCTCCTATCTTTATTCTGGACCAAATATTCATATATTCCCCATACCTCCTTCCCATCCAACCTCCCGTTCATAGGAATAACACCATACGCATTCAAAAACTCCAGTTCTTTATCAGAAAACAACTTTTCCTTCATTCCCTGCTCTGCAGAATTTACTTCAATCGGTATATCCAAAGGTACAAAAACGGTCTCGTTCTGTTGTTCTATAATCCGAAAATTCCGATCCACTTGTTGATAATCCAAATCCTCTACATACCTCAAAAACTCTGAGCGAAAATTTTGAACATACACTTCTTTATTTAGCGAATCAATTTTTTCAAAAACCAATTCGTATAAATGGCCAAAATCCTTTTCCCGGAGAATTCGTTCATATTCCTCTTCAGAAATTTGCTCCCGGACAATTTGGTACCTTTTGTCTCCACCATAAAGTACACGCGCTTCATCCAAACGGAACAGATAGACTTCGCACCCTGTCTTTAAGGCATTCCGATTCACTCGCCCAGCTAATTGTTCATCACTATCAATCAATGAAATATTTTTAAATCCCAAATCCATATCAATATCTACTCCTGCCTCAACCACCTGTGTAGTAATCAACAGAATATTCTTTTTTCGACTTGCTGGATTCTTCAAATAATTTATAATTTCACGCCTTCGGGGTTCTAAAACAGTTCCTGATAGCACAAACACTTCATCAAAAAGATTCCCTCCCTGTATCTGTGTATAAAACTCCGAAGCTGATTTTTTATAGATAAACTCTATAATGGTGTGAACCGTTCCATGCGCTGTATTCCT
>JAETOX010000215.1 GCA_021771575.1 Bacteroides sp.
CTGGTTGCCGGTAGTTTTGTATTCAAGTCGCAAGATCCGCCTGCAACCATAGCAGAATTGAAAAAGATGGAAGCATCTAAATAATTATCGTTTATGGCAGAAAGTATAATTAAAATGACAGGGGGAGTAATCCGCCAGCAAAAAAATACGATTCTCAAAAATGTCAATATAGAAATCCGGAGCGGAGAGTTCGTTTATCTGATCGGTAAGGTGGGAAGTGGTAAAAGTTCCTTTCTGAAGACACTTTATGCCGAGCTACCCTTGGAATACGGTAGCGCCGAAGTGGCAGGTTTTCAATTGAAAAAAATTAAAAAATCACAGATTCCATTGCTTCGCCGTAAATGTGGGATTGTATTCCAGGATTTCAAATTGCTCATCGACCGGAATGTATATGAAAACCTGGAATTTGTTTTACGTGCAACCGGCTGGAAGAATAAAAAAGCGATCAAAGAAAGGATAGAAACCGTACTAGAGAAAGTGGGCATGAATGATAAACAAACAAAAATGCCCCATCAATTGTCCGGTGGGGAACAACAGCGAATTGTACTGGCCCGGGCTTTATTGAATGCCCCCCCTCTCATCCTCGCAGACGAGCCGACCGGTAATATCGATCCCGAGACTTCCTATCAATTGGTGGAATTACTGAAAGAAATCTGTGAAACCCGCAAAACCATCATCATCGCCACTCACCAATACGATCTAATCGAAAGATATCCGGGGAGGGTGTTCTGTTGTGAAAACGGTAGTTTATTCGAGAGAACCACAAACTGCGAATGCACAGATACAGAGGAAGCACTCCCTTTGTCTGCAGCACCCGAAATTATTCCCGAGGAAATTTCTACCACAGAAATAGCAGCAACAGATTCTACACAAGAAACTACCGGTACTACTATTACTCTAGAAGAAACAGCAGTAATAGGAAAATCGGTTGAAACAGCAGCACCTGTTTCCGAATCAGCATCTACATCAATTGTTGAGGATAAGGAAGAAGATATTCTTTCTCTTATCGGCAAATTAGATTATCCAGAAGTGGAAGCTTTCGATTATGAACTGGAAGCCCCTTCCTCTGTCAGTACTAAACAGTTAGAAATTACTCCCGGTAATCCAGAACCGGCAAAAGAAATTCCGGCTGAGCTGGCAACTCCACAAATAAAGAAAAATATACCTCCAGCTATGGATCTGGAGCTAATCGACTAAAAATAAGCCTGTCGGAAATGCTGTATTGTTCTTTATAGCCAATTTCCGACAGGCTTTTCTTCACAGTTCTGTGATAACTTTCTTGTCAGTCTTCGGGCTTTAATCTTACCTCTATATCACCGACTTCGATAATACCCTGTTTCAAAAGCGTTCCCAAAGCTTTTTTATAATTTTTTTTACTACAACCGAATACGTTATAAATGTCTTCCGGTTTACTTTTATCCGAAAGATCCAATACACCCTCATAATCTTTCAGTTTTTCCAAAATCATTCCAGCTAAACCTCCGATTTTTTCATACCCTGCGGGCTGTAAAGCCACATCAATTTTCTCATCTTCCCGCACCCTGTTAACATAGCCCTTCGTTCTCTCCCCGATCCGAACCGGGCGAAAAATCTCGTTATTATAAATGAGTCCCCAATGTGTATGGTTTACAATGACATTATACCCCAAATCAGACGGACGGGCAATCAGAATATCCACTTCCTGATTCTCCTGATAATCTGGGAAGACCTGATCCAAATATTTTTCGATTTTTGCCGAAGCGACGATACGATCAGATGCTTTGTCAACATATGCGTATACCAGATAAGATTTCCCCACAACCATTGGCTCCCGCTGTTCCCGAAAAGGTACCAACAAATCCTTCCGAAGTCCCCAATCCAGAAAAGCGCCCACCGAACTCGTAGCCACAACCTTCAGATAAGCAAACACCCCAACCATTATCGTAGGGACCTCCGTTGTTGCTACGATACGGTCTTCCGAGTCAAAATAAATAAATACTTTCACCTCATCATCCGGACTACAATTTGCCGGTACATACTCCTTAGGCATCAATATTTCTCCTCGTTCACCCCCATCCAAATAAACCCCGAAATCGACAATCTTAACAACTGTCAAAACATTGTATTTTCCTATTTCAATCATACGCTAACTCATTTGAGGGCAAAGCTATATAAAATTTCCGAATAATAAGCCCTCTTGAAAAGTATTCATCGCCCGACAACCCTCCTTCCATTATTTTTTATACATCATGGTCTGCCGATAAATACTGATTTTCGATTATATCTTCACATAAACTAAGGCAACAATCTGCCCAAAGATCAACAAACAACCACTGAAAATGATTTAAAGACAAGTAAAATTCAAAAAACTTTTCTTTCCTAATCGGTAAATTGCCACATCCAATACCAACAAAGTAAAGAATAACAGAAGATTCTGAAAATAAAATTGAAAATAATTCCGTATTTTTGCATAATCACCAAATCATTAAGCCTTATGAGATACTTAGACCCCAAAGCAGACCTGACCTTTAAGAAAGTGTTCGGTGAACATCCAGACCTGGTGATGAGCCTTCTCAACGCCTTGCTTCCTCTGAAAGCAGGTGAAGAAATTACAGATATCGAGTATCTTCCAGCTGAAATGGTCCCCGAAAATCCATTACGCAAAAACAGTATTGTCGACGTACGCTGCAAAGACAAATGCGGAAGACAATATCTCGTCGAAATGCAGATGGTATGGTCGCCCGAATTTCAGCAACGCGTTCTTTTCAATGCCTCCAAAGCCTACGTACGACAAGTCAAGATTGGAGAAAAATATGAATTACTCCAACCGGTTTATTCACTTAACCTTGTCAATGAAATCTTCGAACCGGAATTAACAGGCTTCTATCATTATTATAAAATGGTACACATAGAGCACACAGAGAAAGTTATTGATGGACTGCACTTGATTTTTGTAGAATTACCCAAATTCAATCCCCGCAATTATTCCGAAAAGAAAATGCAGGTATTGTGGCTCCGTTATCTGACCGAAATCAACGACAACACCCGTGAAGTACCAGCAGATTTACTAGAAAATCCACAGATCAAAAAAGCCGTATCCGTTCTGGAAGAATCAGCCTTTACTGATGCTCAATTGCTGGGATATGAGAAATTTTGGGATATCATCAGTGTAGAAAAGACTTTATACAATAGTGGATGGAAAAAAGGAGTAACAGAAGGGAGAGCAGAAGGCATACTAAAAGGCTTAGAAGAAGGA
>JAETOX010000216.1 GCA_021771575.1 Bacteroides sp.
CTCCCTTATTTTCCTTTTTATTTCCCTTAAAGTGAACAAATACTTCACCTTACTCCCCCAAAAATTTCCGAACTTTTTGAAACCCCCGTACACCTGTACATTTTTATATGCTGCATATTCACGGCCTGCTTCCTGGTAAAAACCGAACAAAAAAATATCAATACCCCGCTCCGCTAACGCTTTAACCCACCTTTTAGTATGGATGTTGTTGACATCTGAAAGGATAAAAACCCTCATGACTGATTTGACATTAATTAACCGGCTCTGCCGTTAAAGCCACCGCAATCTTATAACACCGGGCCCCCCAAGTATTTTCCGGGGCCACCTCTTTTATCTCTTTCTTACACGATAAGAGTTTATCTCTGCCCTGCACGATCTCTGCCAATTGTCGCCTTACTGAATATATATCATACTCGCAAACAAAACCAATTTTATGATCTTCCACAAAACGGGACGCCCATGTTCCCCGGGAGGCCAGCACCGGACATCCGTACCCGATGGCTTCGAATAACTTGAAAGGCACTGCAAAATTCCAATATTCTTGGGGCTCGACAAACAGACAAAACAAATCCGCCTGTCGGTACAGGTTCTCTAATTCTTTGCCGGACTTATGTACGATACAGATACGATCGGATAAAACAGACCGGTATTCTTCTTTTACGGCCTCCCAGTCATCCGGCCGACAACAGATGGTAAATCTCAGTCCCGGCACTGCGGATACGGCTGAAGCGATCATTTTCAAATTGTAGTGATGACCGATTCCCCCGATATATAATAGGTTTATTTCCTGACCGGTTACGATTCTTTCACAGTCATATCTTTCCAGGCCCGGGGGTAATTCTGCGACCTTACCAGGAAAACGGAAAGGTATATACTTCATCATGTCCAGGGAAGGTAGGAAAAGGACGTCTACCAGCAGGCTGTATTTTCTCAGGTCATAACGGTAAAAATAACCGGCAACGATCTGTTTCCAGGTTTTCTGTTTTTGTTCAAAACACCAATAAATGTCACGGTAAAATAAACCGATTTTTATCCCATGTTTTTTACAGAATGAAAAAAAGGAGAAATCTAAAAAGGGATACAGAGGCAAATGTTTCTTTTCTGTCAGTAATGTGGGGGTTGTCGAGGATTCACTATACAGAAAATCATATTTCGTTCCCTGGATAATATGTTCTTTGATGGCAGCTATTTGCTTGCGGCGTTTTGCTCCATAGCCTTCCACGATATCTACAGTATAACCATATTGCTGAAAAGCTTCCAAAAGCTTCAAGGGACGAATCTGACTGGCAGAGGCACGCTTTTTATTTATCTTGAAGGGGAGATGGTAAATAATTCTTGGCATTGGTTATTTAAAAAATGAAATAATATAATACCGATTAAATTATGGGACAAATATAGTCCATATTATCCACATATTTTCTCATAAGACTCCAATATTTTTATAACCTTAGCCGGATTTCCAGCAATCACACAAAACCCATCAGGAAATTTTTTTGTAACCACACTACCTGCCCCAACCACAGTGTGATCCCCTAAAACAACTCCAGGTAATACCGTCGTATTCATACCAATCCAACATTTCTTTCCGATTATAATATCGCGAGCACCAGCTCTTTGATCGGGATCATACAAATCATGATTTTCTGTTATAATTCCCACATTGGGAGCTATATAAGTCCCTTTACCTATAACTATCTTTCCCATAGCCTGATAATAATTACCCACTGTGACGAAATTATTTAAGTCATCTATATCAAATACGATATTTTCAGGATAAGCCACCAATATATTAGGCGAACAAGGCCAGGGTACATGCCTGTTAAATCCTAAAATTTTCTGTGTAAAGAAAAATTTTGTAACCCACCTCCATCCCGCGCCACCAGGACTTCGAAAATGTTTTGATTTAAAGACATAACGCGGATATACAAGTCGCCCCATAATGGAACCAAAAACATAACAGAATAAAAGTCCGCAGATTCTTAAAGGATTCCTGAAATAATAACGCCACATCATTTTTTACAAAATGAACTTAAAATATCCTTATATGATACTTTTGCAAGTATACATAAACCAATATAAAGAAAAATGAATATAATAAATACGAGAATCAATGATGGAAGAATTCCGAATTCTGGCCCAAAATAAAACAATACTTTTACTATCGAAGCAGCCATAGCTGACAACAAAATGATGAGGATTAATTTTTTGTATGGTATGAAACTCTTTATAGAAGCTTTAATACCTTTACATATAATTCTAACTTGTAAACAAATGCAAAACAAGGTACAAAAAACCGAAAGGACAGCGATAAGATAAGTAAAAGGACAAGAGAAATTTTATCCCCCGATTGCAGCCCGAAAGACATCAAAGCGATTTGCAGAGCATCTGTTCCGTTCCCGCAGGGAATAACATGTTTCACCCCGCAATAATCTGCCAAATGCCCGGTAAATTCTCTTACTTTAGGGCCGTTGATGAAAGCCGCTGTGTCCAGAACTTTCTGAATCTCCGTATTTATCTCTTCTCGGAGTTTCTGATATTGACCTTGCAGGTCGACCATCTGTAGTTTCATGCTGTAAAACCGAAGAAGTTAAAAAAAACGAAAAGGGATGAGAGGTCAGCGGCAGAGTTGATCCATCGATGCTCAGAAAATAGCGTACACGGGCTTTTTCCAAACCCAGAAAACCAGACACCCGGTCGTGGCTTTTGACGTGGACGATGTTTTCTTTTACCGGACCGAAGATCCAGGTCAGCATATCGTAGAAATGTATTCCGATATTAGTCGCGATTCCGCCGCTTTTGGAAATATCTCCTTTCCAGTTGGTATAATACCAATTCCCGCGGGAGTGCAGCAACAAGGCAGTTACCTGTATCTTTGATAGCACGCAAATAACGGGAACGAGGGGTAAATGCATGATGGTCGTATATATAAAATACCTCTCAAAGTCAGATTGTAAACTATTGAGAGGTATTTTTAAGTTATTTGTTTAGTTTCTCCACAAAGCTCACAGGGATATTGACCATTGCACATCCCAGCAGATCGATCCGAACCAGCACCTTCGTCACTCCTTTCAGGCTGACCAGTTCGCCTTCCATGCCTTTCAGGGGGCCTTTGACGACAACAATTAAATCTCCTTCCCGGATATTCTCGTTGCTCATTTCTATAGCTTCGTCTGAAAAGTCGAGCAGGAAACGGAAAGTATCCATCTGTCTGTCTGGAAT
>JAETOX010000018.1 GCA_021771575.1 Bacteroides sp.
GAAATATATGACGCATTCCAGGACTCCTCCCATCATTTTACCATAGGTAGCACTCCAGGAACCATCGCCCACCATCCCTTCCGTATGATCCTTCACGTAATCACCGGGTTCGAAAAGACCGACAGTTTCCACCGAAAGCACCTCTCCTAACGGCAACCCCGGAACTGTTCCCATCATGTACATCAGATTGCTTTGCGCATGCTGGGGTAACGACCATCCTGACGAACGATCCTCGATAATACCGTTATATTCCAAGGATTTCAAGGCATAAGGTAATGCCTCGGCATACTTTTTCATCTGCATCAGTACTTTTGCCCGGACAGCATTTCCCCAGGCTTTGCCGCCACGCGCCACATTCGGCGCCACGTCCGGCAATTTGGCGATGTTTTCGTCGGAACAATCCTCCAGAATCTGTTCATACACCTCAGCTATGGTCTGTTTGTTTTTTTGTTTGGATACGTCGATATCTGTCACATAAGCGATACCGCCGGCTTTTGCCGCCGTCGCTTCGTCGTATTGCGCAGCATAGATATTCACGGCCAGCCAATGGAGATAAGCCCGCATAATCCGGCATTCCGCGCCGATCACCTCTTTGTGTGCGAAATCACCTTCTGCATCGTCGAGTTTGTCGAGGATCACATTCATATAATTAATCCATTTATAAATCCCGGAATAACGGCCATCGGTAGGAGTCAGAAGCGCACGGTCCACTTTCTCATCGTAAGCGAGAAAGGCATATTCCAGCGTGTTCTTGTTTGCCAATAATTCCGAAACATTTTTCATGTAAGAATAGGATTCGTTGCAGATAACCCCCAGATCTTCCACCGGACCTCCACCGATGCTATAGGTTTGATTAAGCAGGGTTTCCAAATCCGCCACCGTACCCAACACGGTCTTTCCTTTCGGCGTAATGTCGAGTTGGCTTTCACAAGCCGAAAAAACGGCGATCAATAATATATAGTACAATATTTTTTTCATGATATTCACAGGCTAAAAGTTTATATTCAGGCTTACCGTATAGCTCCGCGGCATTTTGTTCTGCGTGGTGCCGGTGTAAACGTCGTTTGCCTCGGGATCTACGTTCAGGCTATTGCGCACCCAGGTGGCCACGTTGTTCATCTGGAACCGGAGACGCATACCGTTCATACCGATCCGTTGGCAAAGGGCTTTCGGGAAATTGTAGCCCAGGACAACATTGCGCACTTTCAGGTAATCGGCAGGCACAACGTTGGCATCCATATATTCATCATAAAATTGATTAGCTGCCAATGTGCCAGCATATCCGTTTGCCCGGTATGCCGTTTTATCGTCACTTTTCCAATAGTTGAGGAAACTGGCAGGAATCGTCGAAGTGTTATATCCGTACTGGCTCCCGCTTGTCGTCCAATCTGCCGTCCGGGCCCGCATTTTATGGCCGCCATACCAGGAAACCATAGCGGAAAGGCTGAATCCTTTCCAAGTGATTTCGGGCGTAAAACTGCCGATGTATTTCGGATCAAGCGAACCGGAAAAAATAATATCTTCCGGCAGGAACAAACCGCCATCTATACTGGAAGTTTGGATACTTCCGTCCGCTTTCTTCCAACCCACCTGCTGAACACCTGTTTCATCGATTTGGTAGCCGGCAAAACCCCAGGAATAGATTGAATTAATCGGATCTCCTTCGTGCAAGGTCCGTAAAGCACTTAAACCACTCGGTTCTTTGTGGGTCACTTTCTTTACTTCGTTTTTATTATAGGCAAAGCTCAACGAAGCATGGATACCGAGCTGCTGACGGCTTTCGGCAGGCAGAACGGTACCGGCAAGCATCAATTCCACACCGGTATTGAGGGCTTCGCCATTGTTGATCGTAAGTGCATTCCATCCGGTAGTCGGGTCGAGATCGGTCAGTGCCAACAGGTCGGAACTGTATTTTCGATACCAATCCAACGAACCGCTCAACCGGTTACGGAAGAAAGAAAAGTCCACACCGACATTCCACGATGCCGTTTTCTCCCAACGCAACTGATCATTAGGCGGCGTATCCAAAGTACCATAGATTTCACCGAGAAGTTCGCTGTTGTCTAAAGTGGCTGTCAGGAAAGAAGACACCGACGAATCGATGTTTCCGGTCAATCCGTAACTGGCCCGCAGTTTCAGCACGTCTAACCATTCGTTGCCTTGCAGGAAAGCCTCATTGTTCAGGTTCCAACTCAAACCGGCCGACCACAAAGGACGTCCGCGAAATTCCGGATCGGCACCGAACAGATCCGTTTTGTCGACACGCCATGAGAAAGAAGCGCTATATCGTTTGTCGTAGGTATAGTTTCCAGTGAAGTAAAGGGAATAGAAGCGGTGGAGTATTTCAGAAGTACGGAAGGCTTCGCTCCCCGGAAAAGAACCTATGGTGGAATAGTTTTCTCCTAAATCGGATACACCACTTTTATGCAGTTCCAACAGCTTCTCAAAATTCATCATATTGTTGGCGTTCACCTGTGTTTGGTCATCATACCCGAAAAGCATCGACGAGGTAGCACGCGTCTTCGTCTCCCGAAACTCGAAACCGGCACTGGCCTCAATGGCATGCTTTTCGCCGAATGTCGGCGCATAATTGGCCTGAGCCCGGAAAGTATAATAGCCTCCGTTCTCGGTCCGGATATCCAGCATACCACCATCTGGAATGTAGTGCACACCGTTGACAGTAAAGAGGTTGTAGAGGTGGCGCATATCATAGGAGTCTTTTTCATAATACGTTTCACTTTTATAGGTTATATCCTCATATTGGAAACGTGCACCGATACTCAATTCCGGCAGAATGCTTACTTCTGCGTGAATAAAAGAACGCAGGTTGGTGCGGTTGGCTTTCGTGAAGTTACGGTCGATCTCGTCGAGCAAGTTGTAGGCTTCGGATTTCAAACCGAAGGACGGGTCCTGCAAATTGGGTTCTCCCAACCATACCTCTGCACGCATGTCAGCAGGCGTGCCGTCTTCGTTGTACATGCTCATATAGGGATCAAAAGCATGCATATCTTTATAACCCAGGCGGTCGGCATGCATCTTGCTGTTTTCCCGGATCAGGTTCAGGCCGACAGAAATGTCCAGTCTGTCCTTGAAGTTTACATCTCCTTTATACGCCAAATTCAAGGCTTTGTTATGCTGTTTCTCCATGCCGGTGTTGTTGCCTTTGTAATTCAGGATAATGTTCGAATTGAGGTATTTACCTTTACTGCGCAAAGCTACGTTGTACTGGTGTACCAATTGGTTCCGAAGCATCAGGTCCTGCCATTCTTTGCGGTAATCGTTCTTCTTCCACTTCTCGATTTGTGCCTGATATTCATTACCGGTGATTTTTCCGGTTTCCCGGTCCAGCATCAATAACAGGAGGGGACTAAGCCTTTCCTGCTGCATATTATAAGAACTCAACACCCCGGAATAAGCTTCTGGGTAATTATCCCGGACATCGGCAAAATTGTATTCCTCCAGTTCGAGCAACTGTGCCGGACTAGCCCATTTATAGTTTCCGTATTTTTGTAACTCGCTAACAGTCAAATCTGCGCTGACATCCACTGTTAGTTTTTCACTGTTGGCCCGTTTGGTGGTGATCACAATGACACCGTTGGAAGCCCGTGCGCCGTATACAGCCGCCGCAGAAGCATCTTTCAGTACCGTGATCGATTCAATATCATAGCGGTTGACCGTCTCGATAGACCCCTCGATCGGGAGACCGTCTACGACAACCAGCGGTGAAGTCCTGGCCTGGAAAGAGCCAACGCCGCGAATGGTAAGCGCATCTTCGCCCGAACCGTTTTTGCCATTGCTATAACTCACCAATCCGGGGATCTTCCCTTCCAGATTGCTAACGACATCGGTCGTATAACGATCATCTATATCCTTCGCCGTAATCAGTTGATAAGAACCTGTCGCATTTTCACGTTTGATATTCTGATAACCGGTAACGATCACCTCATCCATCATAGCCACATCCGACCGCATTTCCACGAGGACGGGATTCTGGGTTTCACCGGTAATCTGCACCTCTTTATCCTGCATGCCGATAAAAGAGAAGACGAGCATCGGATGATCGCCTGTCACTGGGATCGAAAACTCTCCGTCCACACCGGTAGCTACTCCGATATGGGTGTCCTTGATACGGACATTCACCCCCGGCAACGGTTCCCCACTTTCGTCCGACACACGTCCGTTAACAACTTTCTTAAATGTCTCCCGTTCCGCCTTTTTAATGACAACCGTTTCTTTTACAATTTCATAATCCAAACCGTTGTTATACAACACACGGTCCAGAATATAAGCAAGTTCCACCTTATCGAAGGTTGCGGTAACCGGTTTTGCCCCCTGCACAATCTGCTTCTGATAGACAAAATTATAGTTCGTCTTTTGTTTTAAATCCGCCAGCACAGCTTCCAGCGATTGGTTTTTATAGCTCACACTCAAAGTTTGGGCCACAGTTGCTCCAGTGGAAGCAATCAGTATCAATACCACACCGAGCAACAGTTTAATTTTCATTTTTAACATATCGATTTTAAATTAGGTGTTACTATTCATTTATAACTTTGTCCAATAACGGAATGATACCCTGGTCCGAAGGACGCATAGCGTCTCCGTTGTATATTTTTCCGTGTTTGTCGATCAGGATAAATCGGGGAATACCACTGATTCCCCAATCCGCTTGAAACTGTTTGGCCATTTTCCGGTCGAGGATAAATTGCGGCCACGATGGTTTGTCCTGCTCCAACTTGGCTTTCCAGGCTTTGGGGTCGGAATCGATCGAAATACTGACAAACCGGATGTTATCGTTTCCCTGATAGTGTTTCACCACTTTTTCCAGCTCGGGAATTTCTGTACAGCAGGGTCCGCACCACGTAGCCCATACATCAATGTACAGCCATGTACCGAAAAGCCCGGACAGTTGCATAGTCTTTCCCGCCGGATCAGTCAGGACCACATCGTAAGCCTCTTTACCCTTCCGTGTCCGGTCCAAGGCTTCGATCCGGGGAGCATATTCCGCAATGACTTCCGGACAATTGCGGGCAAAAGTGGTGAAGCGTTTCCAGAATTTCTCATAATCCCCGCCTTTGCCGTAAGTGAAATAAGAAAAGGCACAATGCTTACACAAAGCTTTCCGCACAACTGGCGAATTTACTCCCAACGAATCCGCCACCTTCATAAAGCGTAAAGCATACGGCGTCATATCCTGGAGCGGATTAAAAAGCTCCGGATCGATATAGGCAGATACCAGACTGGCGTGAAGGCCGTATTTCAAACCGATCTCATCATCGATATCAGTATTGCGCATCAATTCATTGTACTCCGGATATTCCCGGGGCTGTTTGTTTTCCGTCCGCGCTTTATTTTGCAACAGCATATACATTACCTGCTTTTCGGCTGCTTCTAACGAACGGGTATAATATTCCCGGAGTCGGGCGTCACCGATTGAGGGTAATTGCTGTTTCACCTGCTCAACCCCGTCGGTCAGTATAGCGCGTTTGGCCTCGTAAGGTCGGTTATTCAGGTATTGCATAACGTCGCAAGCCTTTACGAATTGAGTATAAAATTCCGAAATGTCTTTGTATTTCCCGACAAATTGTACGGAAAATTCTCCTGGCTCAGCCTCAGCAACAGTCAAGGACAGGGTTTCCCCTGCCACCAAATGCGCACCGCACGTTCCGGCCAACTGTCCTTTGCTATTGAATTCAAGCATCACATCATTAAAAGGAGTCTCCAATTCCACATCGAAAACAAAGGTTCCATCACTGGAGATTTCTATCGGCCGATATTCGGTAGCCAGCATGGTTCCGTCTAACGAAATAGCAATAGTCACCTTGTCAATGTTTCCCGGGACAGAACCTTTCAGCAGTTGTCCTTGCGTAACCACCGGGCAAACCGCTAAGGATGCCCACATGAATAGAGCGATAACTATTTTTTTCATGATATTCTTTTTAAGCATGTTATTTCAACTTCTCGTCCAACCAGGAGATGATTTCCGGATCAGAAGGCCGGGGAGCGTCTACCGTAACGATTTTCCCGGATTTATCGATCAGGATAAACCGGGGAATGCCGTTTATGTTATAAAGGGTAGTGAAATCGCCTTGCAGGAATTGCTTCCACTGCGGCTTGTCTTTCGCCAGTTTGTCTTCCCAGGCTTTGCGATTGGCATCCACAGAGACACTGACGATATCCAGCCGGGCATCGTTTTTATAATGCTCCGCCAATTTTTCGAGGTAAGGAATTTCGGCACAGCAAGGCCCGCACCACGTTGCCCAAACGTCAATGTAGAGCACTTTGCCAAAGAGATCGGACAGGCGCGAAGTCTTTCCCTCTGCATCACTCCATTCGCAGTCGATGGCAGGAGCCCCCGGACGCAATTTCATAAAAGTGTTGTATTTTTCCGTCAGCCAGGCCTGTTGTGTGCTGTCACTCAACAATCCATTCGCTTTCGCATACACAGCCTCGGCCTCTCCGTGTTTGTCCTCACCACCGAAGAAATCCCCCAGAATGGCCAGGATGGCCTTCGTCCGCAAAGTGGTGTCACCAATCTTCCTGCAAGCCACATCCATTTGATACTGGTAGGGATCGGTCCCGCCATTGGCCTCCCGGTACAACCCATGCCAGCTCAAATAGTAAGACAACAAACCATTGGCCAGATTTCCGGAAGTGGCCACGTCACAATCTTCCAGCATATACCGGTTGTAATCTGCATCGGCATTGGCAAGCAGACCGCGGTCGCGCAGGCGATCATAGTAAGTGGTCCGGTAAAGCAAAAACATGGATTCCCTTTCCTGACGGCTTAACCGACAAAACAATTCGTTGGGAATCGTTGCCAACTCCTTTTCCGCCGAATCGCGCACAGCAGAAATCGCCTGCAGCATCTCTTCAAACGAGGCATAGGCCGCTTCTGAAATCCGGGACAAGGCGGCTTGTTGCTTTTTCTGGAAAGCATAGGCACTTTGCAGATCTCCCCCCATGCGGAAATTACCGGGGTCGTTCAAATCGGCTTCCAGCGTATTGGTCGTGCCGTTGATCAGAAGCAATGGGAAAAAACCTTGTCCGCCAACCATCAGGAAAGAAGAGAGCGGCTCGTCGAAAGAGCGGACATAGCGGAAAGTACCATCGGCAGCAATCCGGACCGTATCCAATTTTATTTCATCATTAAAAAACGAACCGGTTTTGATGACTCCGTATGGGGAGTTACAGTTTTGCAGTTTTCCGGTTAGCACATATTCGCCGGAATGGCCTGCGCAGGCTGCCAGCAAAGCAGCCATGCAGGCGGTTCGTGTCAATTTTACCACGTTTTTCATATTCTCAATTCAAATTAAATGATCTTTTAATCGTGTCATCAGCGGGCGGAAACAATCACCGTCCGTTCTTGCATGCGGAATTTCACCCCGCCACTTTTTTCCAGTATTTCCAGCACTTCGCCGAAATCGCCGTATCGGGGGACGCTCCCCATAAATACTGTTTCGCAGAGGACATTGTCCGTGAATTCGTAATCGAAATCATACCACCGACTTAGCTCGGCCATAATCTGCCCGAGGTTTTGTTCCTCAAAAACAAACATCCCCTTCCGCCAACTTGTCACCACGTCGGTGTCTACCGGCCGGATGTACACCGAAGCCGTCTGTTTATCGAACACCGCCTGATGCCCCGGCGTCAGGAACAACTCGGCATTGGCACCGTTATCCGCTTGCAGGGCCACACTTCCCCCAACCAGGGTGGTATAAATTTCGTCGTCTTCCTGGTAGGAGCGGACGTTGAATTCCGTTCCGTACACCCGGATCAACTGCCCGTCGGACTCCACATAGAAAGGTTTCCGCTCGTTCCTGGCCACCTGGAAGTAAGCCTCTCCTTTCAGGACCACGCGCCGTTCATTCGTACGGAAGGTATCGGGATAGCTCAACTGCGATTCGGCATTGAGCCATACCTGTGTACCATCCGTCAGGGTAATCCGGAACTCTCCGCCACGCGGTGTAGTGAGCCGGTTGAATTCCTGTTTTCCGGGTTTTTTTTGAGTTTTATTTTGTTCTATCGCTTTTTCATTCGTCCGATTGTCTGCTCCCAGGCTGACCTTCGTGCCATCATCCAGCGTCAGCACCGCTTTTGTCTCTCCGGGACGAATCTGCGTAGCATACATTCCGGTTGTCTGCCACTCCGTCGAAGGCGGTATAGGCTGTGGCATAAACCAAGAAACACCCCAAAGAATCAGGCCGGCAACGGCTGCCGCCACACCCGTGCGAATCCCCAGGCGAAGCACCCTTTGTCGCTTCTTCCGGCCGATACGTGACTGCATATCTGCCAAGGGCCGCGAAGCATCGACTGCCTTTATCCGCCGGTATTCCCGCTCCAGAAAAGCCGCATCCATCAACTTGCGATACGTCGTTTCATTCGCCACACAGACATTCCGCCATTCGTCGAGCACTTCTGCTTCCTCCGGCGTAATGGTTCCCAAAATACGCCGGTAGATCAGACCGGCCAATTCTTCTTCGTGTTTCATTTTTAAAGCTAATTATTTATCATCCACCAAAGCGGCTTCGAGAGTGGATATGATGTTTTCGTCCGAGGGACGGGAAGCGTCGGCAGCAAAGATTTTCCCGTTTTTATCAATCATGATAAAACGGGGGATGCCACTGATTCCCCAGGCTTCCATAAACCGTTTTGCCTCATTCCGGGACAATATGAACTGAGGCCATCCGGGGCGGTCTTTTTCCAGCTTGGCCAACCAAGCTTTTTTATCGGCATCGACCGACAAGCTGATAAACTGTATACGCCCGTCACCTTCAAAATGAGCGGCAAGTTTCTCCAAATATGGGATTTCGGCACAACAGGGGCCACACCACGTCGCCCACACATCGATGTAGGTAAACTTACCGAAAAAATCGGATAACCGGCATGTCTTACCTTCCGGGTTTTCCAGTATGGCATCAATGGCATCGGTACCCTTCGCCGTTTTATTCATGGCGACGATCTTTTTTTCGCTAGCTGCTATCAAGTCCGGATAATCCTAAGCAAATACCCGGAAGGCATCCCAGAATTTCATATAATCCCCGCCCTTACCGAAAGTGAAATACATAGAAGCGCAGCCTCTCGCCAAGGCTTTTTTCACGGCAGGAGCGGTCACATAACGATCAACCGTATCCATGTATGCCAATGCCCAAGGCGTCATGTCACCTCCGTAGACAAGTAAATCCTTTGAAATTTTATCTTGAATGAACATCCCCGACAATCCGCTCCGCATACTAACGTCATCGTTTACGTCAATGGCCTCGATCTGCTCCCGGATCCCGGCATTCTCCCGGCCCTGTGCTTCATCCATCAGCAAGTGGAGCCGGAGGAACTTTTTGGCAGCCACCGTCATGCGTGTGTAGTAGCAACGCCATTCAGCGTTCCGGATCGAGGGCAACAGCGCCTCCACTGCCTTAGTTTCCTTTTCCAGCAAAGCCAGATTTTCTGCACAACTTACGTCCCGGGAAGATTCCATCGGGAAATAGCGCATAAAATCGAACGCCCGCGCAAAACGGGTATAGAACTCCGACATCGCCCGGTTATCTCCGCGGAAAGCATATTTCACCTCTCCGTCTTTTTCTCTGTGGAGCATCAATTCCAACGTTTTTCCCTGTTCCAAATGGGCGCCGACAATCTCGTTATCATCGACAAAAATCATGACATCGTTGCCAGGAGTTTCTAAAACGGCGTCGAATTCAAACGTACCATCTTCTTTCAATTCCAACGTTTTGTATTCGGTAGCCCCCTGATCTCCGTCCGGAGAAATAGCCAGCTGCAACTCCCGGATCTCCCCTTCGGCTTTCCCTTTCAGCAACTGGGCATCGCCGACAAAAGGCAAAGCCAACAACACAACTATCACACCTAATCGTTTTAATTTCGTTTTTTCCATATTTAATATTTTTTATTGGATATATATAAAAGACGGAAAGGGTGGAAAAAAGGACAGCAAAAAAATTGAAAGAATTTAAAGTACTGCTCCCGACAGGATCCAAATACTGTTTGCAAGCATTTAAAATACTGTTTGCGATAGAATCGAAATACTGTTTGCAAGCATTTGAAATACTGTTTGCAATGTAGTCGAAATACTGTTTGCGATAAGGCTAAAATACTGTTTCCGGCAATATCAGAATAGTATTCGCAATAATGCCGGAAACATCATGACAAGAAAGCCAGAAGCTGGCCGTGCCATCACTTACTTCTTGCTCAGGCTGGAAGCAGGAATAAATGTTGCTTTGTTGACAGCTTCCTGTAAGCTTTTACCTGCTTTGAAACGGATATTTATCTTCTTCACGTTAGCCACAACCGCCTCTTTTTCCGTTTCCGCTCCTTCACAACTGATGGTTAACTGGAAAAATCCCCAGTCACCCAACTGAACGGTGTGTCCGTCTAGCAGCAAACGTTGAAGGATTTTTTCAAACTGCGCCAGAGCCATTTCGGCCTCTTTCGGATTCAGTGTAGTTTCGTCGGCTATCTGACGGGCCACTTCTTTCTCGCCAACCATGCCCAAACTTTTCAGGCTCAGATACCACTTTTTAGGCTCCTCCGGCTTAGCCGGGTTTCCTCTTTGCACTTTATTATACAGAAGACTCATGATAAAAAAAATTTGAATTAAAAAATTAAAAACAAGCATCCGCGGTTTTACATCACATCGCCGCAGAGAAGGAGTACATCTAAGCCGTTACAGAGAACGACCGTGTTAAATTTAATAAAAATAGTTTTAATACAAAATAGTTTTCTCTAAAAAATTCTATTTTTTGAAAAAATGAACTAAAATTCGAATCGGAATTTTCTATTTAGCAGAAATCAAACAAGTTATTCTATCTAAAATAAAAAAGGCTCTATCTTTGTAAAATTATCAATATAGAAACCCGAACGTCATGGCACACACTGAATCGATGCTTGCGGAATTTAAATCCGGAAAAATCAGCACTTTTTACAATGAATTATATGCCAAACTGCTAGTCTATGCTTCGCGGCATCTGGGTGCGGATTATGCTTTTCTGGCGGAAGATTGTGTACAAGATGCCATTTACAAAGCCTATGAGCAACGGGCCAGTTTCAAATCGATACTCACCCTCAAAGCCTTTCTCTATTCCTGCATCCACCATGCGGCGATCGATATCCTGCGCAAGAATAATGCTCAGTCCAATTACCTGTCGCAACAGGAGGATCAAACCGAATTCCTGAACAGCATCATTGAGCAGGAAACGCTCAATCTGCTGTACAACTCCATCGAACGCCTACCGGAGAAATACCGGCGGATTTTTGAACTCCATTTCGAACAAGGACTCAAAAATGCCGAGATCGCCAAGCTCCTGAATGTCACTGAAAGCGCTGTCAAAAAGCAGAAAGCCCAGATGCTCGATCTGCTTCGCAAAGACCTGCAAAAGAAAACAGGCAATCACTTCCTCACAGCCACGCTTCTGTTGCAGTGGATAGAATGGTTGGAATGAAACGGAAAACATCCGGTTGGAAAGCGAAGTTTTCCAACCGGATGTTTTTTCATTTACCCTCTTTCCGGTCGCTCTATTTCACAATCACTGTAAAAACGTCGTCTACATCCTGGGTATACCCTTCGTTTGTAAAGGTCAGCGATATCCGGTAGCGGCCCACCGGCACATCGCTGTATACCGGTATGGTAAAAGTTCCGTCTCCGCTGACTTGCAGCACTTCCCACATTTTCCCGGCATCCCCGGTATCGGTCGTAATATTTTTGATACTCACGAATATTGGGCGGGTGCCCTCCACTCCTTCGATCGGTGTGCTGGTCCAAGGCCATCCGTAGCGGTCGCGTTTATATTCCTCTCCGCCTATCGTGGGATAAATGCCGTTCTGTACACATTTTTCGGGCGTATATCCGTAATAGTTTACATACATTTCGAAAGTCGGATTCGGCTGCGGAGGTGTAAGATCGAGCACTTTTTTCACAATCATCGAATCTAAAGTGTAGCCTGCATATTCCGTCTGTAAATAACCGGGGGTAATATCCTGGCAGGCACTGAACATCAGTCCTAATCCTGCAATCAGTATCATGATCATTTTCATATATTCATTGTTTAAATTTTTCCAAAATCATAACCGTAATTCAAGGCGTGTACCACTCCGTTGCGAGGCTGTATGTCGGGAGTGGCCAGCGGAATCATTTTCCCTACGGTGTAGGAATACAGAAACATTTCTATCGCCCCGGCATCCGGTACTCCTTTGTAGGAATTTTTTTCTAAGTAAGCAATTACCCGGTTCCCTCCAATACACGTGAAGGCCGTTCCTCCATCCTGCTCGGGAGCATATATACCGTAGTCCATATTCCGGAACCCGATGTCGGCTTTCAGGAATTTTCCAACCACGACATGTTTCAGGATCAGTTCCCGGCACAATTCCACCGGCAGGTCTTCGATACGTTCGTACCTCTGGTCCGACATGCCGTCATATTTACAATCCATCAGATAACGGTAGACCGCAAAGGAAGGCGGAGCGAAAAAAGTCATCTGCCGAACGGAATCCACCTCCCCCTCGAACAAATCGGTCAGCCCGGCGCGTTCGATCATTTGCACCGTATACCCCCATTGCTCCGTGTTGGAACGCAGATATTCCATTACCGACCCTTCGAAATAGGGCGAACAAACACCACCATCGATGATATCCTGCTTTGTCGTACAAGCCAGGCAAATCATCCCTATACTCAAACTGATAAAAATCTTTTTCATATTCATTATATTACTGTCTTTTTAACCAATAAAGATTTTGCCGCATCAACGGATTTTCCTTAAAATCGATGCTTTTATTCATCAGGAAAAATGCCCCGTCGATATAGTCCTGCTGTGTGGCTGTGCGGTAGCCACCTTCGAGAAAAGCGCGCACATACTCCAGACCGTTACGGATAATGTCATAATACCGATGCCCCTCCATTAGCAATTCCTTTTCCCGTTCCCGGAAAACAGTCATCTGCAAATCACCGCCGTCTTCCGAAGCCTGGTAAAGAGCAGCATTAGCCCGTCGACGTATGGTATTCAGGTCGTCAATGGCCCCTTCCAGCTTGTCGCCACCCAGATGTGCGCGGCATTCTGCTCTCAGCAGATAGATGTCAGCCAAACGCCACCAGATCCGGTTGGCATTGAAAGATGCAAATTTCTTCTTCGAACCTGTCACCGTGACATTCACACTTCTCTCCTTGTATGGATAGGCAAACCCGCCGGTGATGTCTTTATCCAGGGCATCCATTCCGTCCAAATCGTAAAACCAGGCATATTTGCGGGTATCCGGGCCGGGAAACATCTTGCGTACGGAAGTGGTAAAAATACGGAAAGTAAAGTCCTGCACAATCCCCGGGGTATATTCGGGACGTACGGGATATCCGACATAGTTCGTACCCAAGGAGAACACCCGTTTTCCCACTTCATTATAGTAATCCTTCATCACCGTCTCGTATATCCCTTCTTTGCTATTCCCCACCAGCACCGAAGCGCAGACTTCCTCGGGCGTGCCCACCAGATCGTAGAGCGGCGAACCGATCACTTTAGTGCAGGCTTGTTCCGCTTTTTCCCACAATTCTTTTTCGTCGTAATTCCGGTCGGCGGCAGCAGCAAAATATTTGCCACCGGCCTTCCAGGCACACAGATGCGCCAGCAAAGCATAAGCTGCCCCCTCACAAGGCGTTGATTTCGAGAAAATCGTATTGCCGTTGCAATCGGTCAGCTTATCATGGGGAGGCAATAATCCGGCAGCCTTTTCCGCCATTTCGATGGCAAAATCGCAAACCAAAGGCCAGGGCGTTTTCGCCACCGGTGCCCAATCGATCCCGCCTTTTTGCAAAATACAATCCCCCCAGCGACGCACCAAATCGAAATAAGCCAAAGCCTTGAAAAAATAAGCCTGTCCTTTATAAAAATCCCTTCTCTTTTCTGGCATATCGACGATATCCACATAATCCAACACATTTTGGGCCCCTATAATCACTTGATACCAGGGCTCCCATAAATCTGCTGTTCCGGCTTCCAGTTCCAGCATCCGTGCCCCACGGCGTGACTCGTCCACCTCGTCGGCATATGCTCCTTTTTCTACCTGCAATAAGGCATTCCAGCACACCATTTCCCTGACTCCGGCTCCTACGCCGTAGGCCAGGGCTTCTATATCCTTTTCTTCGGTGATGTTACCGAAGGTCAGGCTGTTCTCCGGTTCTACCCGCAACAGATCGGTACATCCGAAGCAAAACAGCAACACCAATAATATGATTTCGGGTTTCATAATTTAAAATTTAAGGGTTAAACCGATGGTAAATTTCCGGGCCAGAGGATAATTCCGCCCGCTGTCGATACCTGTGCGGATATCGACGATCTCCGGATCGATGCCCGAATAGTTCGAGAAAGTCAGCAAATTCTCTCCGCTGACAAAAAAGCGCAATTGCTCGATTTTCCAATTCCGGATAAGGGAGCGGGGTAAATTATATCCCAAGGTAGCCGTTTTCAGTTTCAACCAATTGACTTTTTCTACATATCGGTCGATCACAGCCGTTTCGCTGGGGAAAAACTGCATCCGGCTATCAGCCTGTAGTTTAGCATAATCGGTATTATCGCCCGGCTTTTCCCAGAACGTCACGTCGCGGATATCCATCAGCACCGGATGTTCCAATCCATTGTAATTAGGGATGATAGAGCCTCCGGGAAGGGTATTGTAAATGTGACGCCCCAACTGATAAGCCAGAGAGAAATTCAGATCGAAACCTTTCCATTTCAATTCACTGACAATACCTCCACTGATTTCAGGCAACGCACTTCCCAGGTAAACGCGGTCGCCTGTACCGATAGAACCGTCACCGTTTATGTCTACGTATTTCAGGTCTCCAGGCTTATAATACTGGATTCCTCCCATAGGCGCGCTCATGCCGACATTATTGTATATGATCGGCACTTCGTCCTGACTGTTGATATAACCGGCAGTACGGTAACCATATATTCCGTTCAACGCTTTTCCGATGATTCCCCGGGAATTGTCTTTGTTATTATACGATTTTTCGTAGCGGTTCCAGACTTTCGCTCCATTGACGGACAGCCGCCATGAAAAATCCGGTTTCCTGAAAATATCGTATTTGATCAATAATTCCAATCCTTCGTTCGAAATAGCCGCCGCATTCTGCCATTGCGAACCGTATCCGTTGTGTTCGCCGGGCAAAGAAACCGGGAACAGCAATTTATCTGTGTAGCGGTAATAATAATCTAAGGTAACGCCCAAACGGTAGTTGAAAAAATCCAGGTCGAGTCCGAAATCGTATTGGTCGGTTTCTTCCCAGGTCAGGTCCTGATTATAGGCACCCAGGGACCAGGAGGGTTCCAGTGTGCTGTTTCCCTCGAAAGGCGCACCGTTCTGCATAATTCCCAAAGCCAGATACGAAGACTCGAAATGCTTGCCGGAACGTCCCCAGCTGGCACGGATTTTACCGAAATTGAACCATTCTGCATTATTCTTCAGGAAGTTTTCTTCCGTAAAAGTCCAGCCGGCAGCCACGGAAGGAAAGGTCCCCCATTTTTTATGCTCGCCGAAAGTGGAACTCCCGTCGCGCCGGATACTGGCCGAAAACAAATATTTCTTTTTGTAGTTGTATTCCAGCCGGGCAAACCAGGAAATCAGTACTTCTTCCGTCATATCCGAGAGGTAATGTTGCAAGGCAATCTTACGTGTGAGCGAAGGGGTCAACTGCTGATCGCCCAAATCCGGAAATCCGGGACGCACATAATAAATCTGGTCGCTGGGCGAATTTTCGCCGCTACCGCCATTGTATTCGGCCTGATCGTACTGATAAGAAAAGCCGGCCACGGCACTGAGGTGATGATCTTCGTGAATCGTGGTTTTATAAGTCAGCAGATTTTCGTTCAGCACCATCAGCGTGATTCCCGTTTCTCCGACACTTATCGAGCGATTGGTGTTCATCAGATAAGAAGGTGTGAAACCGTTGCGCCGGTTCAGCGAATAGTCGGCCGCCAGGGAGGTCGATAAATTCAACCCTTTCAAGATGTCATATCCCAGTTTGAAATTCGTACGTAAACGGATAGAACGGTTTTTCTCCTTGATATTTTTCATCTGGTCGACGATATAATCCCACACAGCAGAACCTTCACCCGGATATAAAGAACTGAGGTGGAAAGGATCGCCGGGAACGACGCCGAGAAGGGGTGTACTCTGAAATCCTGAATTAAAGGAACCGTAGCCTTGTTTCCGGTTGGACAAAGAAGCATTCAAACGCAAATCCACCGTCAGTTTATTCACCGGAATAATATTCAGGCTGGAATTCAGGTCA
Organism: Bacteroides sp.; assembly: GCA_021771575.1. GTDB lineage: Bacteria > Bacteroidota > Bacteroidia > Bacteroidales > Marinifilaceae > Odoribacter. The sequence continues at coordinate 16,286 of JAETOX010000018.1, forward strand.
ATCCGGTTAAAACCGCTTCCTTTCAATATGCCGGATTCATCGTAATAACCCAGTCCCAGACTATAAGCTATATTTTCCGATCCGCCATACGACTGAATATTGGCATTCGTCACTTTCCCTTTGTGATAATACATCGGAAAAAAATTGGTGGAGTTATTATAAAAAGGATTCAAACTGTCCTGAAAGAAGAGTCCGTTTGAAGTCGAAGGCACCGGGTGCATCAACCCATCGAGTGTACCCCCGGGATGCAGATAATTTTCTTCCCAGGTTTCCGGATATTTGTAACGCAACGTTTCCATATCGAGGTAAGCGATGAGCTCATTTTTCAAAGCCCGTAGCCGAAAATCCCTTTCATAACGCCCGGTCATGATGGTAGGCAATTCCGGCAACACGCTCCAGCTCTGCGAAACATTTACCGATAAAGAAGTTTTTTGGTTTTGACGTCCTTTTTTAGTGGTAACGATGATGACTCCGTTTGCAGCCCGGGAACCGTATATGGCTGCCGAAGAAGCATCTTTCAGGACTTCGATGGATTCTATCATATCCGGATTGATGTCGGCCAACAGGTTGGTTCCGGTCACTGGCGAAGTGAATGAATTCAAGGGCACTCCGTCCACCACCCACAGAGGATTGGAGAAACGCCGTTCCAACTCGATGTCCAGCGAATTGTATCCCCGGATGGTAATAGCCGTTCCTCCGCCTCCAGGCGCTCCGGAAATATTGGTAATATCCATTCCGGCCACCCGCCCCTGTAACAATGTAGCGATATTGGGCGACGGTATGCCTTCCAGGTCTTCACCTTTCACCGTAGATACCGCTCCTGTCATCTCTCTACGGGTGGTGGTTCCATAACCGACTACTTTTACTTCGTCCAAATCGGCCACTGATTCTTTGAGGGTAACAACCATAAAAGGTTGATCTTTCCGAAAATACTGTTTGCTGGCTTCATAGCCGACAGATGAAAAAATCAACGTACCGTCAGTGACTGGCAGGTTCATGACAAATTCCCCATTCCGGTCGGTTGCCGTCCCGGCAATCGTACCTTCCAGCCGAACGGTCACGCCCGGTAAAGGTTTTTTAGTTTCATCCAACACTCTACCACGCAAAATCTGGGAAACGACTCCGGAATTTACCCGGCCTGGCACCACCAGAATTTCATTCTCCCGTACGAGAGCTTTCAATTGTGTCCCGGCCAATACCGAATCAACCACAATCCGCAAGCGAACGGATTTTAATTCCAGGCTGATTTTTTTCTTTTCTTTTTCAATTTCCTCCCGCTTGTAACTCACACAGTTGTCACTGAGTCGATTGATTTCCTTCAATGCCTCCAGAACGGACACATCGTCTACTTTTAGGGTAATCAGCTTTTCAGTTTGCTGTCCCCATGCTCCGGACCAGGAAAAAATAATCCACAGGCCCAGAAAAAGGATACGATTTTTTTTCATAGATTTGTAAAAGTATTTAATTAAACAGTAAACTCCGGTTTTCCGGAGATGTACAACCGGTAACATGCGCAACTGTTACCGGTTATTTCTTTTTATCCGATATATGGATCACTTTGTCTTCTATTTTAAAATCAGGTCCACCCAGCAAGGTTAATTTTTTCAACACACTTTCCAGGTCTGTATTCCGGTCGATTCGTCCGGTAAAGGTATGGGTTCCTCTCAAAGTGGTATCGAATATGTATTCTACATCATACCAGCGTACCAACATTCGCATCACCTCTTCCAGACTATCGTCGTTCAGGACAATGATCCCATCTCTCCATAAGGATTTCAAACGAACATCGATCTGCCTGATTTCCCACTCTCCCGTCCGCGGCCGCCAGCAAGCCTGATCGCCAGGTTGCAGGACCTCCCGCCATTCCGTATCCCGGACCGCTACTTCTACCTTCCCGGTTATGAGAGTAGTTTGTATGGCTGGTTCATTTGTATAGGCCATTATATTAAAGACCGTCCCAAGTACTTTTGTTTCCAAAGCCCCCGATCTGACTATAAAAGGTTGTTCCGGCCGATGAGTCACTTCAAAAAGAGCTTCTCCTTTCAATATAACTTCCCGTTTGTCCCCGCAAAATTGTACAGGATAAGTCAATTCTGATTCCGAATTCAGGAATACTTTCGATCCATCGCTCAATATCAAAGAATAAATTCCTCCACGAGGAACAATAACGGTATTGAAAACAGGGACAGTGTCTGCCTGCTGTTGGGGACCGGTACGATAGCGGGCTTGGCCGGAAGTAATCTCAATATCCAGCATTTCTGTGTTTACCAATGTATCCTGTTTATTTAAAGGAATTCGCCGCCCATTATTCAACACCAATACGGCCTGGCGCGTAGCGGGGCGAATCGGCTGTATCGGGTCAGTTATGTCTCGCCAAGCAGAAAAAAAATAACAATATCCGGAAACAAGCAGAAAAATCACCGCTGCCGTCCGGGAACACCAGTTCAATATTAATTTTTTCCGTTTCCGGGAATGGATGGCCGTATCCAAATGTTTCCAGTGTTTTTCTTTATCTGTCAGCCGGCATACCCGGTCGAAATCGGTATATGACTTTCCTGCGGACAACTGTAACCATAAGTCTTTGTTTTCTTCAGAAAGCGACAACCAATTTTCGAATTCCTGCTTTTCCTGTTCGCTCATACCCCCGGCATCCGTGATTTTGCGGATGATCAAGTCGGCTATTCCGATAGGGTCTATCTTCTCCGGCATCCTGTTTTTCTTTTTTAATTTTTCCTATAATTTCACAAAAAAGAAAAACGGGTGAATGGAATCAATAAAATAACAGTAAAAGCACCAAAAATCTTAGATCGCGAAGTTGTTCACGCAAGGCTTTGTATCCATTTTTTTTCAATGTCTTGACGGTATTGGGAGAGATATTCAATTTTACAGCAATTTCTTCAACCGTCATATCAAGCATACTCAAACGAATCACCCGCTGGGTCCGGACAGGTAGAGTAGAAATGGCCCGCTGCACTTCCCCGCAAACTTCTGCTACAATGATAGCCTGGTTTTCTTCCACTGTTTCGGGGTTGTCCATGTTTTCCAATATTCGTTTATGAATGGAATGGTCCCGGAAATAACTCATGACTTTGTTGCGGAGAGTGAGATAAAAATAAGTCTTAACGGCCAGAACTTCCGAAAAAGTCTGTCTGTTTTTCCAGAATAAAAGAAAAGTTTCCTGAATAAAATCTTCGGCCAGCTCTTTATCGTGCGTCAGTTTGTATACATAGTAGAACAATCGCTTATACAACTCGTCGTGCAATTTTTTAAAAGCTTCCCGATTGCCGGCTGCAATACTTTCGATGTGTGAGTTTTCGAGCATTCCCAAATCTATTCCTTATGGGAAACAAACTTAAATAATAATCCCGAAAAATAGAGCCTCCTGTTATAAAAAAAGATTAATTTTCCCTACCGTCATCACAAAGAAGCTGTATAGAAATCAGCCTATAGGCCGAATAAAAGCGTGGATAGCCAAAAAAGAATTTCCCCTCAAAAATAGAGAGCAGACATGCCGGAATCCCGGATATCTGCTCTCTAATTATGCAAGAGTTATCATTATTTGCTTCCCGATACAACCATTTCCGGAAAGAGGAGCCGGAAGGCCGGAAAACAAAATTTTAAAGATTACTCAACAATAACAGCGCGATTCAATTCAGGCTCATCGAAGCGGTTGTTAGTATCCCCTTCAGCCTTCATGATCAAACGATCTTTAGAGATTCCGTATTTTTTCACTAACAGATCGTAAACATACTGCATCCGCTGTTCGCTCAGACGTTGATTGAGTTCTTTGCTACCGGTAGCTTTGTCGGCCGAACCGATAAGAGTAAACGTTTTGTTTTTGTCAGCCTGCATAGCATGTTTTACGTAAAACTCAAGGTTAACCAATTCTTTATTGTCAAGGGTAGCTTTACCGATCTTAAAGAATAATACAACCGGAGAAGCAGAAACTTTGGCCTCAGCAGCAACTACTTCGGGTTTCCGGTTACGCAGTGCCTCGTTTTCTTCGTTAAGAGCTTTGTTGTTGTTTGCCAATTTTGCGTTATCCCCTTCCAAAGCTTTGATGCGGTTCTGATAAGCGCTATAATCCACTTTCTCTGCCCGTTTGAAATTCCGACGGTTCAATTTGAAAGCAACTCCTACCGTAACCGAAGTCATACCTTCTCCTTTACGTCCTCCGACAACACCATCAAAACGTTGGTTTACAAACATCTGACGAGCTTCGAGTGTCAGGTCAACCAAGTCACATAAACGAACATTGTTCAATAATCCTACGCTAACAGCAATTTCATCCTCATGGGTATCGTTCCCATAAGCCCGTGCCCAACCTGCACCAAGGAAAGGAATGAAATTCCAGGTACGGGTTTCTTTGTATCCGCTTACGGCATTCGAAAAATTCCACATTACATCTCCATGTAAATAAGAGACTCCGAATTTTTCTTTGAACATTTTTCCATCGATTCCTTTGGCGAAAGCACTCCGTGAGCTGGTCCAACCTTTAGCCTGGATGCCACTGTAACCAACCCGGAACCCGGTGGAAGGAGTCAACCATTTTCCCACATAAATGTCAAGAGCAGGAGCCAAACGTTTACCAAAAGAACCGAAATCATCAAACTCACCTTCGTAAATATTTACGCCGGCACCTACCCCCATGAAAACGTTATCGAAGAAACGATTCGTTTCATACGGACCGCGCAAAATTTTATTATTTACATCCCGGTTATTGTTTTCCTGTGCCGAAACACAAAAAGATCCACACGCCAACAAAATTGCCAGCATTCCACTTGTAAAAATTTTCATTTTAAATTCGATTAATTTTAACTGTTATCTAATTTCTATATGCAACAACATATAGTCTCTTTTTATTCAAATCCTTATTATATAAAAAACAACATACAAAAGAATGATTAACATTCATCAAAATATATTTTTTACATATTTAAATTCCACAGCAAATTCAATACAAAATCAGGCTGCAATTTTACTATTAAAATTATTTATATACAATATTTACAACAAAAATTACAACCCAAAAAAAGACTTACATAATTTATTGATTTAAAACAAATTAACAATTCACTTTCATCACAAAGGACAAAATAAAACGAAAACTCTCCTATTATATCCCCCCATTTTCGGCTTAAATTATTAAATAAGATTCCTAATTATTGTTCTTCAGAAGAATTGATGTAAAGGATACACTTTATGAAAAAAAATATAGCCTTTCGTTCTGCCTGTAACCAGAGTCTGCAAAACACTTTACCCGGTCAGGCAATTGTACAAACCTGACCGGGTAAAGTGTTTCTGAAAACCAACAGCCGAATTTATCTTTGAAGCAACGGCTCTATTTGGTCTTTTTCCGAAGGCCGGGGAGCAAAAGCATTAATGATCCTGAAATTTTCATCAATCAGTAGGAAACGGGGAATCGAAGAGATATCCCAAGCTTCTCCCACCACATACGGATCAGCCAAAAATTCTTTTATGTGAGGCGGAATACCGTTTTTTTCAAGCTTTTTCTTCCACCAGTCGACTTTCTGGTCGATAGAAATCCCGATAAACTGAATGTCCGGATACTTTTCACTCAGCTTCTCAAAGTCGGGCAATTGGGCCAAACAAGGCAGACACCAGGTAGCCCAGAAATCCACATACAACACTTTTCCCTTAAAATCGCTTAAACGCATTTCTTTTCCATCAATATCCCGAAAAGGAATATCCACAGCAGGACGCCCTTCCATCAATCTAACCCGCTGTTTTAATTTCGCATTAAAAGAACTGCGCAAATCCTCATTCCGAATCCGGCGGGAAAAATCTGTAAATTTCCGATACTCCGCAAGCATTAACCCCTGATCCAACTGTTTCGCCTTTGCTAAAACAGACATGAATTCCGTAAAAACCGGCGACCGGGAGAAATGAAACACTCCAGTTTCGGCACATTCCCGCAACACCTGCCGAACCTCGGATAATTCAAGGTAGCGATCGGAAACACAAAGTTCTTCGAGCAAAGGTTCGATCAGTGCCGCCTGCATCTGGTAAAAAGCCTTTTTCTTTTCTAGCTTTACCTGCGGAGAATCTTTATATTCGCTCAAACGCCCTACCGAAAAGTAATCCAAATAGGCTATCAGCCGAGAAGCTTTTTGCCGGATATGCTCTATTTCTTTAAATTCCTGAGTCACACCGTTCAACCGTTCCAGTTGCTGCAAACGGATATCTATGAGACTATCCGTTTTATTACAGTAAATGTCAAAAGACATGATCTGTTCCGGAAGACCGAATTCGTTCAACTGTTGCCCTATTTTACCAATATCCCAACCATTCAACTGACCGCACAATCTCAAATAACGATTGGCATCTGCACCTTTCCCCTGAAAAGTCGTTTTTGTAGTTGTCCGGTTGAAGATAATTTCCAAATCATCTCCAGGTGATAAATATAAAATATTTTGTCCCACTTTGTAATAAGCCGGTTGATTCAGTTTTAACTTCAGATCGAACCGGCCGCAGGAATCCAGCATAATTTCTATTGTCTTGTCATTATAAACCTCCGCAGCAATATCATCACGATTCATCTCAACCCGATCCAGGCCGAACTGCTTCAACGAACCGGATATTTTCACTCCCTCTGTTTCCATTTGTAAAGGATAAGAAGAAACGGAAGGCGGAACTGCCTTTTCCGTTATGCCACGTTTGTAATTCGGGCGATTGCTCATCACAAAATGTATATCGGCACCGTTTTTAATATCTTCATAGGTCAAATAGGATTTATCGTATTTTTTACCATTCAGATAAACTTCCTTTACATATACATTTTTCGCAGACCAGTTTTTCGTAGTTACCCGGATATGTTTACCGTTACTCATCCGCATATCGACAGCAGCCAATCCTGGAGAGCCCAGATTGTAGATATTACTGGAAGGTGCCGTAGGATAAAATCCCATGGTATTGAAGATATACCAGGCTGACATTTGCCCGCAATCGTCGTTACCACTCAGTGCTCCGGGCTCATTTCCATAAAATGTATCCATAATATACCGCACTTTCTCCTGACATTTCCAAGGTTGTTTCAGGTAATTGTAGATATACAAAATCTGATGGCAAGGCTCGTTTCCATGCCAGTAAGCACCGACCCGTCCCTGAATGTCATGTGCCCCGGGAATATCGTCGGCCATCTTCGTCACAAACATAGAATCCAGACGTTTTCTCAGCAAATCTTCTCCCGCTTCGTCGATATATCCCTGAATATCGTGGGGAACATACCAGGTATATTGCAAAGTAAATCCTTCCGTGATATCTCCCCAACCATGTACCGATCCTGGCCCCTGATAAGCAACCGGAGAAAACGGAGTACGCCAGTTACCTTTACTGTCGCGGCCACGCATAAATTTGGTCTCCGGATCGATCAGATTTTTATAGGACAAAGCCCGTTTTATAAAAAAACGATAATCATCAGTTTTTCCCAATTTCTTCGCAACCTGAGCAATACAATAATCATCATAGGCATACTCCAGGCTCTTGGATACTGATTCTTTTTCCTTATCAAAAGGCACCCATCCCAGTTCGGTGTACTCGGGCAGACAATCGTAATTCGGATTGGTTGCTGTGGTCTTCATCGCCTCGTAAGCCCGTTCGTAATCGAATCCCTTCACGTCTTTCATAATCGCATCGGCAATCACCGACACAGCATGATATCCGATCATACACCAGGTTTCATTCCCATAGAACGACCAGATCGGTAACATATTTTCTACACTCTTATCATAATGTGCCAACATGGAATTGATAACATCGGCATTCACCTCACGCTGTACTAAATTAAATAATGGGTGTAAAGCACGATAAGTATCCCACAACGAAAACACCGTATAATTGGTAAATCCCTCCGCTTTACCGATATTCTTGTCCAGCTCCCGGAAACGACCGTCAGCATCCTGAAAAATAAAAGGATGCAGAAAAGCATGATATACCGAAGTATAGAAAGTCTCCATTTGCTGCTGATTACCTTTAATCGTAAACCGGGATAACTGTTCTTCCCACAATTGTTCGCCTTCGGCTTTCAAGGAAGCAAAAGTTTTACCTTCGAGTTCCCGTATATTCAACCTGGCTCCATCCGTACTAACCGCAGAAACTGCCGTTTTTACAGTAACAATTTCCCCTTTGCGAGTAGGAAAACGCATCCAAAAACGGAGGTCTTTTCCCCAAGCCTCCAAACTACTGCGAAACCGTTTGGTATTATAAACCACCGGAACAGTATCCTGCATAATACCGAAATCCCGGAAAGGTTTAGAGAAAACTGCCGAAAAATAAATATGTCGTTCGGGTCCCCACCCCTTCACCAGTTTATAACCGACAAGCGTCGAATCGTTCTCTATCCGGATATTACTCCATGGACAACTTTGCCATAAGGTATGATTCAGATCCAATAAAATAAACGAACTGTCCGATTCGGGATAAGTAAACTGTAGCATGCCACTCCGTACTCCAGCCGTCATTTCTGCTTTTGTTCCGTAATCCAGCAAATCCACTCCGTAATAATTAGGGCTGGCCCATTCCCGGTCATGGCTATAGCGCGAACGATAACCGGCTTCCGGATACTCATGCGTCCCGGGAGTAAAATGAATTTTCCCGGTTCCCGGCATGAAAAGGAAGTCTCCCAAATCCGGAATCCCCGTACCGCTCAGGTGAGTCAAACTAAAACCCAGCAAAGTATGGTGATCGTACTTATATCCCGCAGCGGCATCGTAATAATCGAAATCCGTATCCGGACTGATCTGTATTCCCCCGAAAGGGATCTGTGAGCCGGGATAGGTATTCCCAAAACCGGAAGTTCCGACTAATGGCCGCACATAAGATATCAACGGTTGCTGGGCCTTTACGATCTCCATAAGCAGCAAAACCAGCAACCCGGTTTGTATCCATTTTATTATTTTCATTTCATATTATTTTTACCGTTATCGTTTCCCCCCTGTCTGCTTCCTGATCTCCTTTTTCCATCTCTTCCTTATTCCGCTTCTCTTCTATTCTACCGGCTCATCGAATAAGGTTTTTGTTCTTCCGTAAACACTCTTTTCTTATTGGGTTGACTACCCATCTCAAAAAAGAGTTCGCCACCGTTACAGATTTCGCCATGAGTCAGATAAGCTCTGTCCACCTCTTTCCCATTCAGTTTTACCGATTTTACATACCGGTTTACAGCACTCACTTTCGGAGCTCTGATCACCAAATCTTTTCCATTCTCCAGATGTACCACCATTTTTTTGAAATAGGGCGCTCCCAACACATACTGATCGGAACCCGGGCATACCGGATAGAATCCCATTGCCGAGAAAATATACCAGGCCGACATCTGTCCGCAATCATCATTACCACACAGCCCATCCATATCGTTGCGATACATCCGGTCCATGATCTCCCTCAAACGGTACTGGGTTTTCCAAGGTTGCGAGGTCCACATATACAGATATGGAATATGTTGACTGGGCTCGTTACCATGCACATAATTTCCCATCAATCCTTCCTGCGTAATATCTTCCGTATTCTCATAATATTTGGCCGGCAATTCCATGGAAAACAGCGAATCCAAACGTCCGATAAACCGCTCGTCTCCTCCCATAAAGGCTTTCAGTCCGTTTACATCCTGAGGTACATAAAAAGAATAATTCCAGGAATTCCCTTCAATAAATCCCTGCCCATGCGTATCCAATATGTCGAAATTCTCTTTCATATGCCCGGCAGCATTCTTCGGTCGGATAAACCCAAGTTCCGGATCAACCAGATGCCGGTAAGCTGCCGCCCTTTTCAGATAAGCATCCGCCAACGGCTGGTCTCCCATCTTCCGGGCCATATTCGCAATTGCCCAGTCATCATATCCGTATTCCAGAGTCACCGATGCCGAGCTACCGCTTTTCTCCATCGGTACATACCCCAGTTCCATATATTCTTTCAATCCTTCCAGGTAAGGAACAGTAGAGGTGCTGACAACTGCCTCTAAAGCCAGTTTTTCATCCATAGGTATCCCCTTAACATACGCGTCGGCAATCACAGAAACCCCATGATAACCGATCATACACCAGTTCTCATTGGCCATGTGCGACCAGATCGGTAACAAACCATGCACACTCTGTCGGTAATGGGTTAGAAAAGAAGCGATAATATCTTTACTACGTGAAGGATAAAACAAATTGAATAAAGGATGTAACGCCCGGTAAGTATCCCATACCGAAAATACTGTGTAATTTGTAAATCCTTCCGCCCGATGAATTTCCTGATCTACGCCCCGGTAATAACCATTATGGTCCATATACACCGACGGATTGATCATTGTATGATAGATCGAGGAATACATATTGCAAACCTGATCGTAATCCCCCTGCACATCGATAATACTCAGGGCCTTTTCCCATTTCTGCCCGGCCTGAACATATAACTCGTCGAAACTTTTTCCGGCCGTTTCAGTCCGCAGATTCAGCAAGGCTCCCTGTGTACTTACCGGAGATAGAGCTACTTTTACCTCCAAGGGCTTTCCGTCCGAAAAATCAAAATCGAAATGAGCCACAACATTCCGGCCACCAATTTCCGGGAAATTATCATAAATATTAAATTTTCGCCACATACCGTTGTAAAGCATCGGTTTCATCTCTTTATATCCATAAGTCCGGATCGGTTTCGAAAAAGCGATAGCGAAATAAGTATAATTTACCCGTGCCCAACCGTTGGTAATCCGATAACCGGTCAGAAGTGTATCGTTTTCCACCCGCAAATTAGCCCAAAGCACTTTTCCGTCATAATTATAAATACCGTGCTTCAAATCCAGCAGGATATGTCCCTCTCCTACCGGGAAAGTATATTTGTGCACCCCGACCCGCTCGGTAGCCGTCAATTCGGCTTTTACCCCATAATCTTCCAATACGACGGAATAATATCCCGGCCAGGCCTTTTCCGTCTCATGCGAAAAACGGGATCGGTATCCTCCGTCAGGATTTCCGGCCGTCCCCGGGTTGAATTTTACAGGGCCGGTAACCGGCATGATCAGAATATCCCCCAAATCCGAATGACCGGTTCCGTTAAAATGAGTATGGCTGAATCCTACGATTGAACTGTCCCGGTGTTGATAGCCGGCACAATATTCATATACCCGCGGTTGATATACTCCCTCGATATTGTGCGGAACGGTATCGGTATCCGGACTGAGCTGCACCAATCCATGAGGCACGCAAGGCCCGGGGAAAGTATGTCCCATCCCATTGGTTCCAATCAATGGGTCTACATAATCGATTTTCTTTTGACCGGTGACCGATAATCCGCCTATCAAGAACACCAATGTAAATAAATAGTTGTTCATTGCTCCTCTATGTTTCAGTTTTGTTCAGGGTATCGTTTTAAAAAATCCAAAACAAACCGGAAAGTATTCTTTGTTTTTTCTTCCTTGGCCTGTTCATATAGTTTTTCTCCCAAAGCGATATAGCGTTGTTTATCGGCTGCTGAAGCTTCTTTCATTATCCGCTCACAAAACTGAGGGTAAGGTATTTCCTTGGTTTTCAATTTCGGAAACTCCTGTTCACAAACTGCTATCAACAGTCTGCAATCTTCCTGTAAAGCTGCTTTTGCCACATTCACATACACCTGTAATTCTTCGTCCGTATCCAACTTCAGGGCCGCCACCTTGCGTCCAAAAGCAGTAAGCTGCTTTTGAGTCAGCAGAGTTTCCTTTTCCGAAAGCACTTTCAACAATTTTTCGGTATAACGCCTGTCGAGCTCCCGATTCACCTGTTCTTTACCAATTGTTTTACTGAAATGCTTGTGATTTTTCAGTAACCAGGCTTCATGGACTGAACCTTCGGGAGTGAGCTTCGGATTACTAAAAATAAACCAATATCGCTCCTCAACTCTTTCCTTTTCACTCAAAGAACTCAATAATTCAGCAGCCACTGTCTCTGCAGCAGGGTCATAATACCGAAGCAACATTTTCAGATAGTTTTCCATAAAATTCTGGTCCCGGTTTCCGGATTCATATTTCGCTTTGAAACTACCATAGGCTTTCTCTTCATCAAAACTTTCTTCAATCCGCCCGATAATTTCATCTACACTATATCCTCCGATCACTTTATGTAATAACTTACCTTCGGCATCCAATACTAAAAAAGTTGGATAAGCCCGCACTTCAAAACGTTTTCCCAATTCAGGCCCTTCTCCCTTTTCCATATCATATTTCACACAGACAAACTTCGGATTGAAATAATCTCCCGCCTTTTTCTGCGGAAACACATGTTGAGTCATCTTTTTACAAGGGCCACACCAAGAGGTATAACAATCCACGAATACATATTTTTGTTCACTCTTCGCCTTTGCCACTGCTTCCCGAAAACTCAAAGGTTCGAATCTCACCCCTTCCTGTGTAAAGCCAAGCGAGCTAACCCAAGTAAATACAATAAAAAGAACTATACTTTTCATATTATTTTTAGCACATTAGTACATTACAACACCGCTCTCCATGACATATTTTTCACTTTTGTCAATCCGGTCCAGGTAGCGGTCGGATCGGGAATCAATTCCACTTTATCGGGATTATTGCCCACATAATATTTCTGTAGAGTTCCACCGCTCACCGAATTATAGGTTGCGATAAACAAAGCATCTTTACCCGGTTCTATCGTCAAATCGAATTTCAGCATGGAAATCTCACCCGTATTTGCCAAAGGGATCGCCTGTACCCGTTCATTACCCATATCGTAATCATAAGCATACAAGGTGTTGTTCTTCACATAAAATAAAACCGACCTTGTAGATGAGAAGGCATAAAAATCAGCATTCAATACATCTGCCGCAACATCGGAAGCTATCCGATAACAGTTCTTAGCCGCTTCCTCCTTCACATAAAATTTATAAATAAAAGCATTGGTCCCATCTCCCATCAAAGCAAAAGAATTACCGTCATATACCCACGTCTGAGCTTCGTTCCACGTATTTTCCCCATAAATCAACTTGCGTCCGGTACCTTTCTGATCCCAGGGGAAAGCATCGGAAGCTTTCTGTTGGATTGTATCCGAATTAATAGACAAAGCATTCCCTATTTTATAAAACCGATCAGTTTCTTCAGAATACCAGATAACTTTATTAAACGACTGAACACTGTAAAAAAGGTATTTGCTTGCAGGCAGATATTTATCCGGATCACTCAGCAAGCGGTTATACGGAGCGGAGTAGGTACCACTGGTCAACATAAACATCGTATAATACAAATAACCGTTATTACATACCATTGCCTGGTAACTGCCATCAATCGTCCCTTTTATATCTTTCTGTTCCGGAATGATATTAATGGGAACCATCGGTTCGTCGAAATTACTTGTCAGCATATTTTCAAAAACATTTGTTTCAGACCCGGTCAATGTTTCCCTATCCAGATAATAAGAACCAGATTCGGTAAATACCCAAACCTGCCGATAGCCTTCTGTATAATTGTTGCCGGTATGCAAAAAGGCAACCGGATCCTTCAATGCGGGTAATCCGCTATTTTTCAGGATATCCCGTATCACCACCGTATCGACTCCTGCCATAGAAATCATTTGTGCATCGGCATAGCCCTCCTGATCTTCCCCGATCAGCATAATCCCCCGGGAATAAGGAGTACCTACCGTCACGATAAAATGTTTTTTCCATTGCACATCGGTTATCCGGTCACGGACTTTAAAATACAAATCATACGTCCCCGGTTCCAGATTTACAGGATAATTCAATACCCGTTCCGTAGAAATTGTATCCTTCACTTTGGTATTACCCTGCAAAAATACCACCCATAAATATTCAAAACGTTCGGTATTCTGATAATCGCCATCCGTCATTCCTTTCAAGGCATTGTCTATCTTTAAGGTATCAACATTCAATAAAACGGTACGAACCGAATCGATCTGTTCGAATATAATCTCGTTGATATCATGATAATCGTAATTTCCTTCGTCCTCATAGCAGGAAATTACACTAAAAAGCATAACTCCTAAAAATATATAAATTATTCGTTTCATAGTTCTATTTTTATCGTGCAAAATCTGTTTACTATTGAGGCAATGTTCCTTTCGGATACACACAACCGTTTACCCACATCAACGTTCCGTCTTCGTCCAATATTGGGTCATTATTATTATAAGCCTCATTTAATATCTTAGAAAATTGCTGAGCTATAATATATTGCTGTAAATAAGTTATTTTGGCCGGATTCTGAAAATCTTCATAGGTATATCCGAACTCTTCACACATCAGAATCAGTTTTTTCGACGTAAACTGTCCGAATTCGAAATTGGCCCATTGGGACGGTTGCGCCATCACGTCGGTTATCAGGATTTTATGCATAGTAGCGTCAAATTGCTCGTAAACGACATCACCGTTCTGATACTTTTCCATTTTATTGAACTCATTGAAAGTCAATGAAAAATAATCATTTGCTACCAATTTCAGTCCCAACACTACTGTATCCGTCTTCATCTCAGGCTGACGGTAAAGCAAAACCGGGACATAAGCACTACTGCTGTTCGCCTCCAGGATATACTCACTTGCAAGTACCCGGAAATCTACCCCTTCCCTCGCTGTAGTACTATCCGGGTTTACGACAACCTGGAAAGGACGCGGATAATCTTTCTGAGGCCCGGTGATCATCACTTTAATCCGCACCATCAGCGTATCTTCGGTTATCCTTCCAAACTCCGCTGAGGTATACGGCATATATGGCCAATCATTTTCCGATCCCCAGGAGTTACCACTTTGCACGGCAAAATAAATAGCTTCTTTTCCCTCATACGACATCAAATCCCGTTCACAGGCTGTACACAAGAAAAACAGAATTCCTATATATAACAATCTTTTCATAATTCGTCGTTTTAATTCGTTCTCATATCGGTTTCACTTTCCGGAAGCGGAACTACATAATCATTTATATTCATCACTTTAATCGGGCTGTCTTCTTCTCTCTCGAACCTACCGTTCGGAATCTGTTGCATAGCTTTTCGTTTATAAAAGAAAAACATTTGTCCTTCTCCCAAAAATTCCCGCCGGCATTCTTTTGTAATCTCTTCCATCAAAGTAGATTCCGTTACTGAAGAACTGGGACAATTTCTACTATTACGCACTTTATCCAAATAGTTTTTAGCCTTTGTAAAATCTTCGCAACACTCGGCAGCTATCAAATAAAGCTCACTTAACCGGATCAAAGGAATCATACAGCCGAAACTTGTTGATTTTCCTTCCGGCACATCTTCATACTTACGATGATAACTGACAGTCTTGCCGGCATCGCTATAATTGGCCCAGATACCTCTCCGGTAATCATTCTCCGAAGCATAAAAAGAATACTCATTCCCTAATTCCAGATGTTTACCTGTAAAAGTATATATCTGATCTAAAGTCGGTAGGAACAATTTATCCTGAATTTCTTTTCCCCGGTAAGAATCATAAAGAGCAAACATCACTTCCGTCGAAAAAACCCGGTCGGGATTCGTAGCATCCTTTGCCGCCTCATTCGTCACAAAAGGAAATATCTCTGCACCTTCCACTTGTACTTCTCCGATAATCCGTTCAGCAATAGCCAAAGCTTCACCTTTCCGTTGTCCCCATACATAAGCCCGCACCAACAAAGCCTGCACAGCATAATAGTTCAAACGGTATTGACGATAATACAAGGAGTTATCTCCCGAAATGTTCGCCTCATTACGCACACCTTCTGTCAAAATCGGATCTACTTCTTTCAAAAAGTCCGCTGCTGTTTCCAGATCGCCTATAACCAAATTCAATACAGATTCGGCAGCAAGCAGGGAAGAAATATTGGCATCCGAATTCGTTACATACGGAATGCTCTCAACGGATTTCGAAGTTTCATCGTAAACCGGCCCGAATAAACGCAACAAATCCAGATGCAGCATAGCCCTCAGTGCTAAAGCTTCACCTTTATACAATCTGTAATAAACATCCGATAAAACCTCCTTCCGTTCTTCACATTTTTCGATAATAATATTACAATTCAATATCAACGCATAAGCTTTTTCCCAATAATCCTGAAAAATCTCTTTGACATCTTTGTATTCATAGTTATAATCACCGAGCAGGGAATTTAAATCAGTGCCACTACCATATTTATAATACTGAGCCATCATATCGATCGCTCCTGCACTCATGTTCCGGCCATAAAGCGAACGATCGGCCAATCCTACATATATCCCATTGATAGCTTTTTCGAACCCACGCCTGTCTTTGAAAAGCATATCCTCGTTCAGACGGTCGGAGGGCGTTATATCTATCCAGGAATTACAAGCACTGAAAACCAACAAGCATAAAAGCCAACTGTATTTTATTTTCGTCTTCATATCTCAATCTGTTAATATTACTTACATCTTAGAAGGTCACACCTAAAGAGAATGACACGGAACGGGCAAAAGGATAGTTCAATCCCCGTTCATTTTTTACTGTCGAAATCCGGAAGATATCATTCATATAGGTACGGACCGACATAGAAGAAGCCCCTACCCGTTTCAGCCAGGAAGCAGTGGTCTCATATCCCAGCGAAATAGATTCTCCTGACAATACATTATTGTCTTCGACAAAACGCGAGGACATCGGAGTTACTTCGCTATCGGCGATAGACTTGAACTTAGCCTGATCCCCGGGACGCTGCCACCGATCGTACAAAGCCCGTTTATCCAGATTCCCCCATTTTTTAGCACTCGAAAGGTTTTCCACTTTATCATAAAGAGTCTGCATAAAAATCTGTCCCCCCAAACGATAGCGCAGACTGATAGAAGCCGAAAAGCCTTTATAATAGAAAGAAGTACCGATAACTCCCTCTACTTTCGAATCACTGTTTCCTACAACGATTTCATCTTCATAATCATGCACAAAAGTTTGTTCCCCGTTTTTATCCAGAAAGATTTCCCGACCAGTAGCCGGATCAATACCACAAGACCTTACCGCCCACAAATCGGAAGGACTCCCCCCGTCGTAATAGCGGGTCAGATTACGGTTCCGGTTATCCCGGTTATACTTGGTCAACACCTCGCTCACCTCCTGATACTCCGAAGTCTGATGACGCAAATTCATATTCACAGACCAAAACATTTCCTCCCGGCGGATAATGGAATAATTCATCGTCAGAGTTAATCCCTGAGTGATTTGTTTACCAACATTACGCGGGAGAGTTTTTACGCCGGTTGAAGAAGCTGTCCCGATATGCACCAATAACGGATCGGTCTTTTTGTTAAAATAATCGAAATTTACCCGTAACCGGTTATCAAGAAAAATAATATCGAAACCGATATTCCGGTCTAAGGTTTTTTGCCATTCCAACCCCCGGTTTCCCAACTTCGACAAAATTGCACTCGAACCGAAAATATTTATATTATCGGTGTTATACATATATATCCGGGTCGATATATAATCGTCGAAGTTCTGGTTTCCAGGATTACCGATAGAAGCCCGTAACTTCAACAGGCTGATGCCTGGCATATTCTCAAAAAAAGCTTCTTTGTGAACATTCCATCCCAGACCGACAGACCAGGTATTCGTAAATTGTTTTTCCGAACCGAATACAGAAGATCCGTCCGAACGATAGTTCACATCCAACAGATACCGATCGTCGTATGAATATCCAAAGTTCAGATAATAACTGATAGCACGGTTTTTAGAGTCCTGATAAATGGCATTACCGTCCTCCTGATAACCTAAAGAAAAAGCAGGGTTCGAAAATTCGTCATCTATAAATCCAGACACACA
>JAETOX010000217.1 GCA_021771575.1 Bacteroides sp.
AAAAAATAAGATCACACACAGAAAGCACAATTTGTTTTTTCCTCACTTGGCTCATCAGCCAGGAAGCCCTTACGCTTATTCAGGATTTGATCGCCCATGACGAATGAGTAGAAGAAAAGACTTGCGGGTTGAAAGAAATGGTAAAGCTGACTTCACTCACCCCTTCATCAACTCCTCTAATGTCACCACAAACGGCCGGGCCGACTTTCTTCTTCCCTCATATCCGGACAAATGCGATACATCCCATGTCCTGCCCCTTAATTCCGGTTCCTCCACTTCATCGATCGAATATACCAGATAAAAATGCTCTTTCACGGCTTCCTTTTCCGATGCAGGATAACGTTTTTTCAGCAAATCATGCTGACTATACAGCCGAGGACCGCCAGGAACAATACGATACAACCGCGCTGTATGTAATCCACCGGTTGTATGCAATAATAAATATCTTGCAGCAATTAAAGCAGTATCCAACTGAAGAGAACCTGTCCGTGTCCCTGTCCGGACGTTGTATAACTGATGCTTTAAAATCCAGTTCAAATGCTCTTTACTCTTGTAAAACCCCACCAATACCCTCGTCTCATCCGGGAATAACCCCCGATTAGCACCAATATACTCCGGATACAATTCCTTTACTACCGCTGGTTGATTTTCTTTATAAATTTCGTAAGTACGCCAGGCCATTTTTTCACGCTGTGAGGTTCGGTTGAGGAAATGCTCCACCACCTCTTTCAGGAAGCCTTTCAGGTCTTCTACTCCCCGACTATATTTGGAAGGATTAATGGCAAATGCACCGACCCCCGGCAAAATTTCATGAAAGCCTCTTTTTTCAAAAGAACCACTCCCGGGATATAAAATATAGGCACCTGCACTCCTCTGGATAGCATCCCGATATGCATGCATTTTCCAGATATCCTCTTTCCGACAATACTGAGAATCGTCACCCGTTTCCTGTTTTACCTCAAACAATTGGGCTGCTTTACCCAAACGGTATTTTGCATCAAAATGCAAATGAACAATCAGCTCTTCTCGTTCCGCCTGACTTTGAGTGATACCAACAGGCCAAATCGTCAACGTATAATCAGGCCGCATCTCCAACGTCCAGCTCCCTCCTTCCGGATAGGTCGTACCCCCTTTAAAACGCCGGTTATAGCTAAATTCAATATTCAATCGCCGAGATTCACATTCATACACTCCAGACAGAGCAACATGACGCCCCTCTTTCAATTGCAAAGCCAATCCGTCCTTCGAAGGAACAATCAGGTTTTCTACGTGTTGCAATTCCAATTGAAAAATCTCCTTTACCAAATGCAGCAACCTAAAAAACAACCAATATTCATACAATTTAGCAACATCTTTTTTACCAGCCTTGTAGACATTATCTCCTCCTTGCCATACCAGCTTCGCCGCCAAATCAAACATCAGCCATACCCGCAAAACTTCCCGATACCCTTCTTTTCGCTGTAACACCGGACTATTCATCGGCAACAAATCAGGCATCCCGACCTGTTTCAATAAACCATGATTCAAATAGTGTGACAAGCAAGCCATCACTCTTTTCCCCTCCTTTTTCAATCGCTCACCCGCCGCTTTATGTAAAACGAAAGTATTACAAAAAATATAGAAAGTAGAAAGGGCATATTTTACAAAACGGTTTTCAGGGGTATCCACTGTTTCCCTCAAACTTCTGGTTTCAATCTTTTCAGGTAATGTGCCGAATCTTCCATAAAGCGGATGTCGTTCGGGAATTCCTATACGCTGGGCAGAACACGTTATTTGTTTCAGAGCCTGACGATTCAATCTTCTTACCCCGCATACACTTCTCAATTCTTTGTTTTCATCCCAGCAAGTCACAGGAGAAGAGAAAATCTGATGAATAGCGTTGGTAAATTCCACGGAATCAATGAGCGACTTGATAAAGGCAAACCGTTGATATAAAATTTGCGCATCACCCGATGGACTCGGTTCAAAATACTGATAAACCGGAGAATTACAATGCATCAACAATTCTGTGGAATGTTCCGTGATCTCCTCCAGCATCTGGCGATAATCTTCCCGATAAGTCTCTTTAACAGAACGAACTTCCAACTGAACTTCTCCGCACCATTTCTCTCCCCGGCAAACTGCCAAAGATAACATCCCCACCTGGTTCCCAGTCTGTAAAATCCCTGTGGATTCGTTCAACTGGGAGGAATAAACGACCTCTCCTTCCAGGTGATAACCGGCATCTATCCCATACTCATAGCTCTTGCCTTCCACCAATTGACAACACGATTCCCCATAGGCCTGCGCTTCCTCCTGCGATATTTCAAATAAGGTCCCCTCTTGTCCAAACAGTACCAGGGAAACTGTCCGACCATCATTCAACGTTACGGATATATCCAGCCTGTTCATCCCCTAAGCCTCTGCATAACTGACAAATCCATTATTCACTACCCCTTTGTACATTCTGGCCAATTTATCCAAAGATAAAGGATATTTTACCCCAGCTATCGGCTTATCCTTTACAAAGTAATCTTCCACATTCTGCCCCTCATTCAGGCACAATTCACCCAGAGTACGCAAAATACCTTCCAATTTTCGCTGAGAGCCGTGTAATTTAGGCAACAATTTCTGCATAATCACTGCATCGACAACTTCATCTTCCGTCCACGCCGGAACAAGCCGATCAGCAATAGCCACAAAAGTACAGATTTCATTAGCACTCCGGAATCCAAACTCCGCCCCTGCATTTTTCAACCGACTGAAAAAATGAAGCAACGTTTTATTCAATTTTTCACTCTCTTTGGGTTGCAATCCCTTATGGACAGCCATCTCCACAAAAGACTCCCCCATTACAGCTCCTTCACCCTGAATCTTTTTTAAATCAACCGGGACTTTGTGTTTTAAGAATTGCTCCATTTCTCTGGCTGTTACCCGAAACTCAATCACATTGGCCCGGTCCAGTACTTTCGGACTAAACATATAAGTCGTTTCGTCAATGTTCACCGTACCGATAATAAACAAATTCGACGGCAAGCTGATTTTAGCAGGAACCCTGCATTTTTTCCAAATTT
>JAETOX010000019.1 GCA_021771575.1 Bacteroides sp.
CTTATTATCTGGTATATAAAGCGAATGAACTGAAATATCATTGCCAGATCATTAGTGCTGGTCGTTTTATCAATGACACGATGGGTGGATATATCGCCAAGAAGTTGGTAAAGAAACTGATCGGAATGGGAAAGGGTATTCTGGGTGCGAGAGTACTGGTACTGGGAATAACCTTTAAAGAAAATGTCTCGGATATCCGTAATTCGAAGGTTGTGGATATTGTCAATGAGTTGCAGGATTTCGGGGTGGAGGTGGATGTTGCTGATCCGTATGCTGATTCGGAAGAGGTGTCACGAATGTATGGCTTTGAATTATTATCGACACCTCGTGGGGATTACGATGCGGTGGTGGTAGCTGTTTCGCATGATGTTTATCAAGCTTTGGATGAAAAGTATTTTGAATCATTGACTGGTGAAAAGGCGGTGGTGGTGGATGTAAAGGGGATGTATCGCGGCAGGATTCACGAGTTGGAGTATTGGAGTCTGTAACCTTGCAATAAAACCTTGTTTTAATGGCTTCGAATACTTCCAAAGTTTTAGCACTTTCTTCCGCTCAATTGGTTACGACCGTCGTCTCTGTCGTTTCGGGGGTGATCTTTGCCCGTTATCTTTCAGTCTTGGATTATGCAACCTATCTTCAAACATTTTTAGCTTATGATTTCGTTGTACCGATCCTGACTTTGGGCTTACCTTCTGCATTGTATTATTTTTTGCCGGGCAGGGAAAAAGATGAAAGGGGAATAATCATCGACCATCTCATGCTACTTTTTATTTCAGGATGTATTTTTACCTGTTTCCTTTTATGCGGTGGTACGGATTTATTAGCCCGGCGATTCGAAAACCCCCAATTGGTGCATACCTTAAAGTGGCTATACGCTTATCCCTTATATACTTTTCCGGTGATATTAGCCCCTGTACTGATTGTTAAAGATAAAGTAAAGGTCAATTCTTATTATCATGTCTTTACAACGGTTACTATGACCTTAGGAGTAATAGCGGCTTCTGTCATTACCGGAAATTATAAAGCTCCTATATTGGTCAGGGTATTGTTTCCTTTATTCGTTTTTCCGCTGGTATGTTATTTGTCTTTCAAATATGCGCAAGGGAAATGGCGGCTCCCGAGCCTGTCTTCCATGTGGACCATCCTGAAATTTTCCGTCCCTCTGGGTTGTGCAACTATATTGGGAACGCTGACTTTGCAAATATCCAATATGGTAGTTGCTTGGCTATGTACTCCCGAAGATTTTGCCATTTATGCAACAGGAGCCCGGGAAGTGCCGGTTGTCGGAATCGTCACTGGCAGTATCGCCGTTGTTATCATGGCGGAAATGTCGCAAAAATGTAAAATAGGTGATCAGAAAGCGGCTCTGGAGTTGTTCCGTAAATCGGCTTTAATCGGTGGGGTGTTTTTATTTCCTGTGGTGGTTCTGCTTTTTATATATGCACCTGAGTTTATAAATTTGTTATATACTTCCAAATATATGGATAGTATATATCCTTTCCGCGTATATTTATTGTATTTGCCTGTTCGTATTGTCATATACCGGGCTGCTTTTATTGCGTTGGGAAAATCGAAAGCGATATTGTATCGCGGTATCGCAGAACTCTTGATAACTACCTTGTTGTGTTATTGGTTTGTACACCTGTGGGGATACAGAGGAGCTGCATGGGCCGCTGTTTTTACTCTTTATTTTTGGTCGATTCCCTATAATTTATATTTTCTGGGCAAAGCTTTTCATTGTGGTTGCTGGCAAGTATTACCTTGGGCTAAGCTAGGCCGGGTATTGGTTATTTCGATAATAGCCGGGATTTTGGGATGTGTGGGAACACTATTTTGTATGCCACCTTTGTGGAGGTTAGTGTTGGGATGTGGTGTTGGGGGGATGTGTTATTTGGCCGGCATTTATTGGGGGGTAAGAGAGATTAGAGGGTGGCTCCTGTTTAAATCCGGCTCCTGATTAATAACATATCGTTAGGGCAGGTTAGTTAGTCTTCCCTGGATTGAATGTAAGTGCGCCACTTTTCGATCAGTTGTTGCATATCATCCGGAATTTCAGAATCGAAAGACATCCGTTCGCCTGTGGTGGGGTGTTCGAATCCCAGCGTTTTGGCGTGCAGTGCCTGACGGGGGCAGGTGTCGAAACAATTGTTGACAAACTGCTTGTATTTGGCAAAAGTAGTGCCCTTCAGGATTTCGTTGCCACCATATTCTTTGTCATTGAACAGCGGATGTTTGATGTATTTGAAGTGGGCCCGGATTTGATGGGTGCGTCCGGTTTCCAGGATACATTCCACGATATTCACATACCCTAATCTTTCGATTACCCGGTAGTGGGTAACGGCATGTTTGCCGTGGCTGCCATCCGGGAAACAGGCCATCACTTTGCGATTAGTCAGGTTCCGTCCGATGTGGCCTGTGATGGTCCCCGTTTCGCTTTCCAGGTTTCCCCAACAAACGGCTACATATTGACGGTCGGAAGTCTTGTTGAAAAATTGAAGGGCCAGGTGGGTTTTGGCTTTCTCCGTTTTGGCAATGACCAGCAATCCCGAGGTATCTTTGTCGATGCGATGAACTAAGCCGGGACGGGGATCGTTTGCTTTAAAAAGCGGATTCCCTTTGAGATGCCAGGCAAGCGCATTGACCAAAGTTCCGGTATAATGTCCGTAGGAGGGATGAACCACCATGCCGGCGGGCTTATTGACAACCATCAGGTCTTCATCTTCATAGACTATATTCAAAGGTATATCTTCCGGAATAATTTCAATTTCCCGGCGGGGATAAGACATGACCACCGTAACAATATCTCCGGGTTTTACTTTGTAGCTGGATTTTACCGGTTTATCGTTCACCCGAATCAGCCCTGCTGCTGCGGCTTCCTGAAGTTTGGTACGGGAAGCGTTGGGCAGACGCGACATTAAAAATTTATCTATCCGCAACAGCGTTTGTCCGCTATCCGCCTCTATACGATGGTGTTCATACAGTTCGGAAGCTTGCTCTTCCTCTTCTTCCAGTAATTCTTCTTCTTCGTCTGTTATTTCCGCCATAAATTGTAGCTATTATTCTGTCACCGTTAAAGAATCGAGGGCAGTAATTCTATCTTTTTGCAGGGTAATGTGAAAATTCATATCGCTTCCTGCTTCGACAGTTGCATCTCTCAGGGGCTCTTGTTGATAAATGATGGCTGATTGGATATTGTTTTTATCCGTTATACTGGCATCGGGAATGATTTCCCCGATATTGAGAAAAGATTTACGGAGGATCTCCATCGCTTCCCGGACATTTTTACCGGTGAATGAAGGGACAGTCACTGTATTCTTTCCATTACCGCTACCTAGGACAATATCGATAACCGCTCCTTTGGTCAGCATGCTTTCCGGAGCGATAATTTCTCCTTTATATTTGAGGTGTAACACCAGATTCTTGAATTCTGACGGGGCATATTCGATACGCCCAATCTGAAATCCGCGGGCTTGTAACGTTTGTATCGTTTGGCGATAAGCTGTATTTTGCAAATTGGGAAATACCACTTTTTCCGGATTATTGGAATTGATAATCAGGTGGATCAGTCGGTTCTCTTTGACAGGCGAACCGGCTGGAGGCGATTGTTCGAGGATAGTTCCTGGTTGGGCTTCGGCGTCATATAACGAGTCGATCACCTGCACCCGCAACTGTTTTTGGAGAGCCAGCTGATAAGCTTCCTCGGGAGTGAGCTGGCTGAAGGAGGGGACGACAATAAATTGTCCGTGTTGGGTATAATTGTCCAACCGGGACAGGACGATATAGCCCAATATAAAAATGAGAACAATAGCTATTGCTATATTGATGGCCAGAAATTTAATCTTTGGAGAAAATGCTTTCATTTTTCTTGGTTTTTATCCTCTTAAAGGAAAAGTGTCATATACATCGCTCTGCAAAAATAGCGCAGATTTTTAAATTATCTACTACTTTTTTCTAAATTTGCTGCTGATTAATATGGATATTTATGCTCAGATTCATACTTGCATTTCTATTTTTAGGACATTGTACCGCAATTTTGGCACAAGGAGTCGATATCACCAGGTCGAACGATATTGTGGTGATTCGGGGGGTAAGCTACTATTTGCATACAGTGCAACCCGGACAGACTTTATATTCTATCTGTAAAGCTTACGGAGCGAATGTCGACGAAATAAAAACACTCAATGATAAAAAGGATAATCGCCTCAGTTTGTATGAAGTGTTGAAAGTACCTTATACGAAACCGGAAATCCGTCAGGATGATAAATATTATTATTACAAAGTAGCTAAGGGAGAAACGCTTTATTTTATCGCCCGGAAATTCGGAATAAAACCGAAACGTTTGTTGAAATATAATCCGGAATATGCCCATGGCGAACCGGTATCGGTTGGTGCGGTGATTAAATTGCCTTTGAAAGAAGTCGATCTCACGGCTCTGGAGTTGTCCGGCGAAAAGCTGGCTGCCGGACCATGGGAAGAGAGGGCAAAGCAAACGGTCGAACCTTTTCCTGAAGAGAGAGAAACGGAAATCGTGTTAGCGCCGAAAGTAGAATATAGGGATAGTCTGCCCGTCGCAACAGGAGAGACTATCGAACAGGAAAAGGCGCAGATCCCGGAATATATTTCCGAAGTGGTGATGCCTGCCGATCCCTTTGTCAGGGTGGCCTTGTTACTGCCTTTTTCTGCCGGCGAATATCCGTCGTTTGCCTCTGACATGCCGGTGAAAATTTCTGCCCGTTCAGATCAGTTCCTGGCTTTTTATGAAGGGATTTTATTGGCTGTCGATAGTTTGAAAAGCAGAGGATGTAAAGTGGAGTTGCATGTCTTTGATACAGAGCGGAGCGCTGAAAAAATGTACATGCTTGCTGAAGACATCAACCGTCTGCGTCCGGATTTGATCATAGGACCTGTATATGGTTCGGTCTATAAAGCGATGGCCCAGAGCCTGTGGAATAAACATATTCCAATGATTTATCCTTTATCTTCGCGGAGTGAAAATTTTGCGGAGTTTCCTGATTTTGTTCAAATTAACCCTTCTTTCCATGCCTTGACTGCGGCTATGGTGGATTGGTTGTCGGAACAAAGTGAACAAGCGAATATTATCGGTCTCCATTGGAAGAAAGGAGAGGAATACACCCAGACCGATAGAACCGAACAACAGCTGTTAAAGGAGCGTTTGCAACAAACCGGGAAAGTGAATTTCTTTGAATGGGACGTCAGGATTTCCTTGGATTCTTTCCGGGCGCAGTTGCTCCCTGACCGGGAAAATATAATAGTGGTACCGGCTATGAAAGAAGCCGATGTGAGTAAAATATTACCAGTACTTTCGGCATTGACCGACAGTTACCGGATTACAGTGGTGGGGTTACCGGAATGGCAGTCCTTTACTTCGGTGGACCATGAAACTTATTACAAACTCAATACCAAAATATTGACATATAGTTATATCGACTATGCTTCATCCGCTGCCCGGACATTGACGGAGAAATACCGGAAATATTTTTACACCGAACCTCATAGCCTGATGTACAAGGCATTCGATATAGGACTCTATTTTATCGATATGGCAGCCCGTTATCGGGACCGTACCTTGGATGCCATTGAATTTTTTCCGGGAGAAGGGATGTTTTCCAGATTTTATTTCCAGAAAACAGATAAACATCCGGGAAAAGAAAATCACGGTTTTTATATCGTGAACTATAGTTCGGATTATCAATTGAAAATTCAGCCGCTGTAAATTTAGTTTTTCTCCTTACTTTTTCTGTTGCAATTACGTATATACCTGAAAAAGAAAAAGGATGAGAAAGTTTGAAGAGATTATCGAAAGCACGACTCCTGTTTTGGTTGATTGTTTTGCAACCTGGTGCGGACCATGTAAAATGATGCATCCTGTGTTGGAAGAATTGAAAAAACAGTTGGGAGAGCGGATTAAAATCCTGAAAGTAGATATCGATCTGCCTGCCAATCGCCAATGGGTTTCCCAATATCAGGTACAGGCTGTTCCCACCTTGATGCTGTTCAGAGCAGGGAAATTACTTTGGCGGCAGAGCGGTGCCATGTCTACTGTACAATTGCGTCAAATGATCGAAAAACAGCTGAAAACGAGTGAATAAAGATTACCTGCCTTTGTTGACGCTTTCCCGGAGAGTGGCGATGTTCACACTCACTTTGGAAAAAATCCCGAATGTTATTGATAAGATTGATGTGAGTGTCGACCATATATGGTTCGTATGTCGACACCTACCCTGCGGACCGACTCACCCCGGTAGAACTGCGAATGACGGTATTGTGTCTGGATGTTGGTCTGGTCAACCTATCAGATCGGGCGGCCCTGCTGAATTTCGCTGCAAATAAACGGATTAGTTGAAAGGAATGTTTAATGATAAAAAATAAGCTTATGGAAAATTTATGGGATTTGATCAAAGGAAATAAACTTGTATTTGTGGTATTTTATGCCACTTGGTGTCCCCATTGCCAGAAAATGATGCCTATTATCGCAAAATTAGAGCATGAGAAAGAACTTACTTTACTGACATTCGACATTGATGATCCGGCTAACCGGCGTTTGATAGATTATTATCAGGTTCAGACCGTTCCCTTGATGATGATTTACAAATCGGGCGAACAATTATGGCGACATAACGGTGAAATCGAAGAAAAAGAATTATTCCGCACCGTAACACGACTGCAGGGAAGGTGAATGTGTAAATGTAACAATGTAATAATGAAAAATCGCACTATCATTAGTACATTGCTACATTGGCACATTATTACCTTTTCACCTTTCCTCCTTGTTTCCAGGCTTTGCGGTAATATTTTTCTTTCAGGCTGCTGATGATCACTCCTTTGGAAGTAGAGGCATGGATAAAATATTCTTTTTTCAGGAATATTCCGGTATGATTGATGCCTTTCCGCTTGCCCGAGGTATTGAAAAATACCAGGTCACCGCTCTGGAGATTGCTTTTGGAAATTCGCCGGCATTTTTCGGAAGCGATAGCTGAAGTGGTACGGGGAAGGGTGATTCCGTATACCTGTTGATACATATTTTTTACCAGGCCGGAGCAATCCACACCTTTGGGGGTGTTTCCGCCATAGCGGTAAGGTGTTCCGAGCCAGTTGGCAGCTTCGGTAAACAACGATAAATCGTCGTGGCGGGATACTTTGAAGCCCAATTGATGGGATAAGGCTTTTGTTTTTTGTGTTAATGACCGTTGGGTACGACAAGATACACAAAGGCAACAACAGAGGGCCAGGATAAAAAGAGGTGTTTTCATTAATTTTTCTGAATCAAATAATCGCTAATTCCTAGTTCTTGGTAGGTTTTGATCAACTCTTCGTCGTTATCGGTGATCACCAGTAATTTGTCTTCCGGTTGCAGGTGGGTTTTA
Source organism: Bacteroides sp. (assembly GCA_021771575.1). Classification (GTDB taxonomy): domain Bacteria; phylum Bacteroidota; class Bacteroidia; order Bacteroidales; family Marinifilaceae; genus Odoribacter. The sequence continues at coordinate 7,386 of JAETOX010000019.1, forward strand.
CCTTTGGGGATAAAAAAGCGTTGCTCTCTTTTCACCATTACTACCAGGGTATTGTCGGGGAGAGTGAGGTCCATCAGGCGATTTCCGTTGACAAGCAGATTGGGAGTAACGACGATTTCCGACATTGCTGATTTGATTTCTTCCGGTAGTTCCATGCCGAAATCATTACCTTGCTTTTCCTCAGCTTCCGATAGTCCCAGTAATTTAGCCATCGAGCTTACGGTTGTACCCTGAACCAGCAGTGATACGATGGTAATGAAAAAGACCACATTAAAAATGAGTGAAGCATGTTGCACACCTGCAATCAGGGGATAAGTGGCGAAAATAATGGGGACGGCGCCTCTTAGGCCTACCCACGAAACATATAATCTGGCTTTGTTGCTCATGCCCCGGAAAGGGAGTAGGCACAGGAATACACTGATGGGACGTGCCAGAAGAATCATAAATACCCCGACCAGAAGCCCAAGACCGGTGATGGGAATCAAATCGCTCGGATTGACCAGCAAACCCAGGGTAAGGAACATTACGATCTGGAACAACCAGGTGAAACCGTCAAAAAAGGTGATGGTACTTTTCTTATGCTGTATTTTATGATTACCGACCACTAAACCGGCGATATATACGGCCAGATAACCGTTTCCTTTGATAAGATCCGTAAAAGAAAAAATAAAGAATACAAAAGCCAGTAGCAAAACCGGATAAAGAGATTGATTGTCGACATTCAGACGGTTCATTACCCAAACGGCCAGTTTCCCCAGGAAAAAACCGGCTAATGCGCCCACAGTCATTTGGATAAAAAACAGCAATATCGGATGCCACAGGCTTACTTCCTCCGAAGAGGTCTGGATAATCTGAATCAGCAGAATTGTCAGCATATAGGCCATGGGATCATTACTTCCACTTTCTAGCTCCAGCATTGGCCGTAGTTTTTCTTTCAGCCCTTGTTTTTTACTTCGTAAAATTGAAAAGACAGAAGCTGAGTCGGTAGACGACATCACGGCTGCCATCAAAAAAGCTTCGGTCAGGGTGAGCGTGGTGAAGTCCGATACCATACCGCAAACCCAATAAATGAAAACGCCTGTAAGGACAGTGGTGGCAACCACACCTACCGTTGCCAGTGTTATCCCTTGACCGAGTACAGGTTTTATTTCACGGAATTTGGTATCCATACCACCGGAAAATAGAATAATCGTGAGCGCAATGACCCCGATAAACTGGGCTCCGTGAGGATCGTTGAACTGAATGCCGATGCCATCACTGCCGAAAAGCATACCTACGCCGAGAAAAAGCAGTAAGACTGGAACTCCGAAACGGAAACCGGCTTTACCGGCTAAAATACTAAAAAATAACAAAATGGCCCCGATAAGAATGATATTGCCTGTGTCTAGTATCATGGGAATGGGTTAAAACGGTTAAAAATGGATGAAACGGATAATCGAAGTAATTCAACCGCTTTATCTGTCCATCTCTATTATTATCTTAATCGCAAAAATATAAAAAATGATGCTAGTATAATAGGGTTTTTTATTATTTTTGATCATTCGAAATAGAAGAAATGATGACAAAAATAGATTTGGAACAACTGGCAGTAGCTTATCCTGATCAAGAAGATTTGATACAGGTATACGAAAACTGGGGCGACTCGGTGTATCTACAGGAATTATTTGTAGCTTTGGATGATTACGAACCGGACTGGAATAAAGAGAAAGAACTGGGAAGTTGGTCTGCCGAGTTTATTTTAGATATACTGGAAGAATTGGAAGATGAACTGATAAACTTGTCTTCGCAGGAGCGGAAAGATCATTTCGAAGAATTGTTAGAAGAACGGTATGAGGATTTTCGTAGCGGTCATCAATTTGCCCGTATAAACAATATCAATCTTTCTCTTCAGGAAGGCGAAGATCTCGATGCCGTACTGGCAGAAACGGATGAAAAAGTTTGCTTCCCGAAATTGAAATAACCGAGAATCTTAGTGTTGGAATAGTTTGATCCTTTTAGCAGACTGTCCTCCCCCGGATAAAAAAGAGAGGGTCTAATAAGTAAAAACATCCTGTCGGGAATTGAGTATTTGCTCTCATCCCTGAATAGGGATACGAATAAAAAGGAGTGCCTAAGACTTGTTAGGCACTCCCTTTCAGTATGGAATATTTCCGCTTTTCAGGCTTCGATTTCGATCATCGGAGCATCTGCCGCTACGGTAGAACCTTCTTTCACCAACAGGCGTTTAACAGTTCCGGCGTAATCGGAAGTAATGCTGTTCTCCATTTTCATCGCTTCCAGGATAACTACCGGTTGACCTTTGGTCACAGTGTCTCCCGGTTTTACCAGGAATCGCATGATGCTACCCGGCATCGGTGCTTTTACCGTCTTACCGGTGATCGGTTCTGCTTTCTTTTCTTCGGCTGCGGCTTTTTCAACCTTCGGTTCTTCTTTATGCTGAGCTTCGTAAGCTTCTACTTTCTTCTTGGTGAGGAAGTTTTTAGCTACCTGCGGGAATAACTCCAGCAATAACACTTCTTTCTCGTTGGCAGCCAGTTTTACTCCGCCTGCTTCCGGCAGTTCAGGATTCGGTTGCATTTGATATTTAGAAGTATCGTAAGGAGTTTCTTCGCGGGTACCGGCAATCTTCAAACGGAATTCCGGATCGACGGGAACCGGAGTTTTTCCGTATTCTCCTTTCACCAGATTCACAAATTGATTGGATACATTACTATACATCGGTTTACCGGCTTTAATATCCAGCGCACAGTTGACAGCCTGAGCTCCTACAATCTGGCTGGTCGGTGTTACTAACGGCGGCAGACCGGCAGCCAGACGTACAGTCGGGATCAGTTCCATAGCTTTTTCCAGAATATCCATAGAATTCAGCTGTTTCAACTGGGCCACCATATTACTGTACATACCTCCCGGGATTTCCGCTTTCTTAACCAGTTCGTTCGGTTTGGGGAAATTGAAATAAGCTTCGATAGCATGGCAGGCATTCAACAAAGCTTCTTCATTGCCGGCTTTGGCTGCTTCGATAGCTTTATCAAATTCTTTGTCTACTTCGGCAGGCAGCGTATCGGTCAACGGGTTGAAAGGTTTCGGGAATTGTTTGGTGGCATCGTAAGCTTCCAACTCTTTGCGGATTCCCATCAGCTCGTTGTTGATCTTGGCTACGGCTTCCATATTAATATCCAGTTCTACGCCCAGTTTTTTACAGAAAATGTAAACCAGCTCAATAGCAGGTGCACCCGTTCCGCCGGCGAAATTCCAGATGTTGGTGTCTACTACGTCTACCCCCTTGATGATAGCCATCAATACGGCTCCCAGACCATAACCCGGAGTACAGTGAGTGTGGAAATCGATCGGAATGGAAAGATGTTGTTTGAATAACGGAATTAATTCTGCAATTCGCGAAGGAGGTACCAGACCACTCATGTCTTTAATCGTGATCATATCGGCTCCCAGAGCAGCCATTTGTTTGGCTTTGTCGAGGAAATAGGCATTGGTAAATACCGGTTCAGGGTTCTTTTTACCTTTCAATTTATCGAAGAAACCCAATTTCGGGTATTTTGGATCTATGGTATAACATACGGCACAGTCGGCGATTCCTCCGTATTTTTTTACATACTTAATCGTTGATTTTACGTTGTTTACATCGTTCAATGCATCAAAAATACGCATGATGCCCAGACCAGACTCGATCGAATTTCGACAAAAACCTTCGATGATTTCATCCGTATATGGAGCATAGCCGAACAGATTACGTCCCCGTGAAAGTGCCGTCAGTTTGGAAACATCCCCCACTGCAGCTTTAATCTTTTCCAGTCTGTCCCAAGGATTTTCATTCAGGTAGCGCATTACGGAATCCGGTACGGCTCCTCCCCAAACTTCCATTGCATAGAATTTGGCGTCTTTGTAAAAAGGTAATACTCTGTCGATTTGTTTTTGAGTCATTCGGGTAGCAAAAGAGGATTGCTGACCATCTCTAAGCGTAAGATCCCGGATTAATAATTTTTGTGCCATAGTTCAAGTGTTTATTTTTGTGGTTTTGATTTGTACAAACTTATTAAATTAAAATGATAACTTCTAATAAAAAACTAAGAAAATGTAGAAAAAAATCATTATTTGTTGCCAGAAGCCTTCGAATGGTTTTAAATTGTAATCTGAAAGCAATATTTTCGACATTTTTTTTTATTCCTATCGTTTGTTTCGTTATGTTTGTACACTCGATCCGAGTGGTAAGCGCTAGATGTCTTTGTGCTAAATGATTTAACGATAATAAGTTGATCGGGCAAATCGATGATCGCTTTATTTTTGAAATTAGACAATAGGAATTATGGAAAAAATTGCAGTATTCCCGGGTTCTTTTGATCCTTTCACCATTGGACATGAAGAAATTGTCAGACGGGGATTGAAGTTGTTCGATAAAATTATTATTGCAGTCGGTATCAATCCCGTGAAAAAAGAATTTTTAGATACCGAATGTCGCATCGGGCTGATTAAAAAAGCATTTTCCGATACGGATCGGGTGGTAGTAGAACCTTATTCCGGCTTGACAGTCGATTTCTGCCGGCAAGTGAATGCTCATTTGATCATCCGTGGATTGAGGACTGCGGCCGATTTCGAATATGAAAGGGCGGTCGGACAAGCGAACCGGGCAATGGACGGGCGGATCGAGACCGTCTTTATCCTGACTTCGACAGAGCATACTTTTGTCAGCTCGACCATAGTCCGCAATATCTATCTGAATGGGGGAGATGTTTCCAAATTTTTGCCCGAGCGTTTGACCACGGAAGATCTCCGCGAGTGTGAAAAGGGAAGACTTCATTAATATAAGGTGTGCATGAACAGGAGAGGATGGAAGATCGGAGTCGGGATGGCGGTTTTGTTACTGCTGGTTTACTGGACGATGCCCACTTATGTGCGCGAAGCTTTGATTCACTGGTATCCGAATATTACCGATACTTATCTGTTTGCTTCTCATACTGTTCACAAAGCGGACACCTGCTGGGAATGGCCTGTCGCCGAAAATTACAACCGCGATACCCTCAGTGAGGAAGAACAGGCGGCTTTGACCGAATACGGTACGGTGGCCTATCTGGTGATTCAGAACGATAGCATTTTATATGAAGAATACAGGGATAACTGGACTCCGGAGACCTTGGCGAATATCTTTTCCGCTACCAAAAGTATTGTGGGGCTATTGATCGGTATTGCTTACGATGAGGGCTATATTCATAGCCTGGATGATAAAGTCAGCCTCTATTTGCCTGAATTCAAAGAAGGAGGTAAAGACAAAATCACTGTTCGCCACCTGTTGACAATGAGTTCGGGATTGAATTGGGATGAGGCGTATTCTTCCCTGTTCTCGATAACCACACAGGCTTACTACGGCGATCGGATCCGCGATCTGGTGATGGGACTCGAGCCGGTGGAAGAGCCCGGGAAACGGTATTCCTATAAGAGTGGGGACACGCAATTGTTGTCGTTCGTTTTAGAAGCGGCATTACCAGACACATTGTCCGTCAGTGAGTATGCCCAACAAAAGTTATGGCAGCCGATGCAGGCCTGTGCCGATGCGCTCTGGAATTTAGATCGGCCCGGCGGGGATGAAAAGACCTATTGTTGTTTCAATACCACTGCCCGTGACCTGGCCCGTTTCGGACGATTGATTTTGCATCAGGGCAATTGGAATGGCAAACAACTGATTTCGCCGGCTTACCTCAGCGAGGCCATCGCTCCTGCTGCCTGGCTGGAAAATGAGTTCGGGGACGGACCGTTGGATTATTACGGTTTTCAAATCTGGACCATGCACTATAAAGGTCTTGCTTTCCCTGCTTTCCGTGGTTTAGGTGGGCAATATATGTTCGCTATTCCACAGAAAAATGCCATTGTCGTGCGGCTGGGGCACCGACGCAGCGATACCTACCGGCGCGAAAATACGATCGATATGGAACAATACTTGGACATCGCTTTCCGGATATTGAAGTAAAATGGAAGTTTTTTTCCCAATTAACAGATTATTTGTGAGAAATTTGCGAAATTTGCGCCTGATTGACGGAAAACAGCTGATTGTTTTTTGTAATAATAAGTTTGATCGGTTATTTAATGAAATATGATTAGAATGAAAACGTGGACGTGTTATTTATGTATGAGTATTTTTCTCGTTTTTTTGTCCTGTACTAAAGTAGACGAACTGAGCGATGATGCTGAAATTGTTTCATTTCGGATAACCGGCGTGTCCGAAGGGGTGCAACTGGATCAGTCAAACATTACTGTAAAAAATAATGAAGTATTGATTCCAGTGGAATTCGGCCGGAAAAATTTTCCTTTGACAATTGCTACGGAGATCGGTTTTTCGAAAACCACCGACGAAACGAAAAGTGTGGATGCCAGGCCTTTAAACCTGCGTGAATTTACTTTTCCCGATATATATACTTCACAGAAATTTTACTTGATTGCCGCGAGCGGTAAGCCCCATCTGGCACAGATTCGGTTAGTGGATAAACTAAATGCTGAAATATTGGATTTCGATGTCAATCTGCCGGATAAAGATGCTACTGTTGTGCGTCTACGGGATAATCAAGTCCGGATTATTTTGAAAAAGAGTCTCGGATGGCCTTTGACCATCACTCCGAAAATCCGGAAAACGCCGACTGCCCGGTACCGGGATTATCAGGAAGGTGATTCTTTTACTTTTACCTCTATGGCCGATAATGAAAAACACATTACGTTGGAAGCGGATAATGGGGATGAAAGAACCTGGAAAATTTTGATCGTACCTTCGATCGAAAATTCCGATTTCGAACGGTGGATCAACGAGGGGACCAAACAGGTGAATATTGATCCGGTGCCGGGCGAAGGATTAGGATGGGCAACAGCCAATAATAGTTTTGTTTGTGGAACACGGCCTGTCGCTCATGGAAATGGCAAAGCTGCCGAAATGACAACTGAGTTGCAGAGTATTGGTTTCTTAGGAGATTTGGTAACCTCTGCTACACTTTTTACCGGAAAATTTAAGATTAATATTTCGGCTTTGAATAATCCGGCGGCCATGACCCATTTCGGTATTCCGTTCGTTTCCAAGCCGCAGTCGGTAACCGTAGAAGCTGCTTATACCGCAGGAAAACAATTACAGCAGTCTGTAAAAAATAAAAACGGTATATATGAGTTGACCAATCTTACTGGAGTAGATACAGGACGTATTTGGGTGAAAGTGCTTCATTGGGCAGGGGAAGGAGAGTTGAAATATCATGACTGGCCTGTCGAGGGAGTGACTGTGCTGGGAGAAGGAGAACAGCTTTTTGACGGTAGCAATACGGCTTTGCGGCAGTGGGGGACTTATACGATTCCGATAAAATATGATCCTTTGTATCAGCATCTCGGAGCCACCCATTTTGTGATGGTCATGACGTCGAGCCGTCGGGGAGATTTCTTTATCGGAGCTGTCGGAAGTAAACTGACTGTCGATAACGTGCAAATAAATTATTAACATGAAGACTATGAAAATTATATTGTATATCCTTCTTTTTCTGGCAGGTAGTGTCAGTTCTGTTTTTGCCGGTCGGAACACGACGGGAATGAGCGATGAAGTCGAATATCGTTTTGCTTTGGGGGTACAACTGGGTACCGACATCGGAGGGGCTATCCCTTTCCCGTTTAAGCATGTCCCAAGTCCGTTCAATCCTTATCCCCGCTTGTTCCCCTCTTTGGGCGCGAAACTATCCTTTCCGATTACCAGTAAATGGGCTTTGGGTACGGAGATTACCTATAAAAGGGAAGCGATCGATGCAGACGCACGGATTAAAGACCAGCGCTTCAACGATGAGAAAAATGATGTTATCGCCCGTTTTACCGGATCGGCCGAGATGGGGATGGATTTTACGATGGTGGAAGTTCCCGTATATGCCAAATACACTTTCCGCAACCAAAAGGACCGTTTACTTTTTGGTGGTTATTTTGCTTATGCCATGAAAGGTAAATTCAATATCCAGGTGAACGAAGGGTTTATGATGACCGACGAAGGAGTATACAACGGGGCGATAGAAGACGAGCCCCTGAGGATCAACTTCAGCGATATTCTGGATAGCTGGGATGTCGGCATTTTGCTCGGTTACGAACGCAAATTGTTTACTCGCGTGGAAATAGGTTTGAGGGTTAGTTGTGGATTCAAAGATATCTTTAAACGTGATAACCAGTATTTCGATTATAAGATGTTACACATGCGCGGAACCCTGGCCTTGAGTTACAATCTATTCGATATCAAACCTCCGCGCCTGAATCCGTTCAGACATCGGGGATAAGATTGTCTGATGGGGCAACTTTACATCTGCAGCATCACTATACGCTAAATTATAATTCAGTTAATCAAATGCCATTCCTTCCATAAAAAAGTTCTTCAAGCTCAGAATCCGGATACCCTCTTCGTTGTATCCCGACAAACATCCACAGAGTATCCATGGAGGCAGAGTTCATTATACACCATATTCTCCATCAGATGTTTCCACCTGACGGAAACCAATGCGTGCATTCCTGAGACCCAAATCTTCGAAATAGTATTGAAATTGTTTATACCATAAGTGCATATTTACGCATTTTTGTTCTATAAAAATTGAATTTCATATTTGCTCTTTTTTTCTTTTGGACAGCATATTTTTGTCCCCCCGTTTGTCTCCCAAAGATATTTTAGTGTATAAATATATATTGATTATTAGTGTGTTATATGTTTGAAACGCATTTTGCATCGGACTATTGCCTGCCATCTCGGCCACAACATATGGAGAATAACCTTGATCTACCTATGCGGGTAATGAAAAAACTGGTACGGGCTGAGTACCATGTCAGTTTGACTTGTTTGGGAGACTTCATGCGCTCATAGATGATTTTATCCTCTTTGAGGCGGTTCCAAGTCAGATGGCAGACATCCACATTGGCCATACCGGAAACACTGAGCACTTTGGTTACTCGTGCGTAACCTGTTTTGAAGATAATCATTCCAAGTTTGACCATCTTCGGGTCTTTGGGATTTGGTTTCCCTTTGATGTTGATCGTAAACATAAAATAGAGTTTAACATTCGTTTGGATTGCTGCTTCGGCGGTCAAAAGACCCACTGTATCAGACTGCATCAGAATAGTGCTTCCCTCCTCAAAAGGTTTAAATCACTCTAAACCTCCAAATGCTAACCTCTATCAATATCCATAAAAACAGAGACTTACATCAGCTATTGATGTAAGTCTCGTAAAGTAAGCCTGCCCCTACGGACAGCTTTATCTATTTTATCAATGGAACCTTTTCGGCTTACCAGGCAAAAATAGGACGCGGGCTCATCATAGCATTCACTTCCTTCTTTACCTCTGCGATGATCGCTTCGTCGTCCGGATTAGCCAGGATGCGGTCGATCATATCAACGATTACCTTCATATCTTCTTCTTTCAGACCACGGGTTGTGATGGCCGGAGTTCCGACACGGATACCGGAAGTCTGGAACGGAGAACGGCTGTCGAACGGAACCATATTTTTGTTGATCGTGATGTCGGCTTTTACCAGCGTATTTTCGGCTTTCTTACCGGTCAAATCCGGAAATTTGGTACGCAGGTCGATCAGCATACAATGGTTGTCGGTACCACCGGAAACCACTTTGTATCCTTTATCCATGAAAGCCTGAGCCATTACTTTGGCATTTTTCTGTACCTGTTTAGCATATTCGGCGTATGAATCCGACAAAGCTTCTTCAAAAGCAACGGCTTTGGCTGCGATGACGTGTTCCAGCGGTCCGCCTTGTTGGCCCGGGAAAACGGCAGAGTTGATCACTTGCGACATTTTTTTCACTTCTCCCTTCGGTGTTGTCAACCCCCAGGGATTCGGAAAGTCTTTCGGCAGCAGGATCATACCTCCGCGTGGACCCCGTAAGGTCTTGTGAGTAGTGGTCGTCACGATATGACAATATTCGAACGGGTTGTTCAATAAACCTTTGGCGATCAATCCAGCCGGGTGAGCCATATCGTACATCAACAATGCACCTACTTTATCGGCGATTTCCCGCATCCGTTTGTAATCCCAGTCGCGGGAATAAGCAGAAGCTCCCGCAACGATCATCTTCGGATGATGTTCCAGAGCCAGTTGTTCCATTTCATCATAATCCACCGATCCGGTATCTTCTTTTACATGATAAGCGATCGGATGGTAATTGATACCCGATAAATTCACTGGTGATCCGTGAGACAGGTGACCTCCGTGAGAAAGATCCAATCCCAGGTACGTGTCACCCGGTTTCATGCAGGCAAAAAATACGGCGGCATTGGCCTGAGCTCCGGAATGCGGCTGTACGTTCGCATATTCGGCTCCGAATAATTTGCAGGCCCGGTCGATTGCCAGTTGTTCCGTCTGGTCAACGATCTGACAGCCTCCATAATAACGGGCTCCCGGATATCCTTCAGCATATTTGTTGGTTAGGCACGAACCCATGGCTTGCATGACTTCTTCGCTTACAAAATTTTCTGAGGCAATCAATTCGATTCCTTCTTTCTGACGCTGGCACTCTTTAGCAATGAGGTCAAATATTACGGTATCTCTTTCCATAGTTAAGTTGTTAAAAATATTTTTGTCAAAATTAAATTAAATCCTGTTTGAAAACAAAGCATTTCAGATTTTTATTTGGGGGAAGAAAATAGGGGAAAGCGGGTGAAACAGGATAAAGCGGTAGTTTTGGGGGATGTCCATCAGTTCGCTCGTAGATGCATCAGCATAATCATAGTCTAATTTGTTCATAAAAAATGGAAAAGCAGATTCCCTGGCCCTTTTTTTCCACTTCCTCCGTTTTATCCTGTTTCCTCTTTTTTTGTATTTTTGCAAAAAAATCTATCATGGAAAATCCTTTTGAATCAAATCCTGTTAAGCGTCCCACTTTTTTGACTATTGTCTGTATTCTTACTTTTATCGGTAGTGGATGGGGAGTATTATCCAATCTGTTTTCGCTTTTTACGGCAGGAATCATGGATTCTATGGTACAGACCGAGCAATATACTTCCTTGGTCAATGGGATAGAAGAAGGGGAAGGACCCGCTTTCTTTGCGAGTTATATATCCTCGTCAATAGCTACTTTGCAGGCTACTTTTTTACATGCCCGGGAGATTGCGATCACCAACCTGGTGCTGAATGTGATCAGTTTATTAGGAGCTATGCTGATGTTTCAACTCCGGAGATTCGGCTTCTATCTTTATGCTGCCGCTCAAATCCTTCTGCTTTTCGTTTTACCTTATTTTGCCGGGTTTAACTTTTATGTGATGACGATGATGTTGTTTTCAGGAATCTTTTCCCTGCTCTTCCTCGTCTTTTATACAGTGAATTTGAAATACATGGTGAAATAAAAATAGAGAACGTATAACCTTGATGTGCCTCCCTCATCTATCCGTTTGACAGCCTGCCCTCTTTTGCTGTTTTGGGTTTACACGAAAACAGATGTAGAATAAGAAATCCCGGGATTGAAAAATCCCGGGATTTCTTGCTTAAAAGACATTACACCAAGAAAGGATGCAACGTCTGTTTTTATCCTCCGAAATTGTCGTACATCACGTTTTCGTCGGGCACTCCCAGATCGTACAGCATCTTGGTTACTGCCTGGATCATCATAGGAGGTCCGCAGAGGTAGTATTCGATATCTTCGGGGTTCTCGTGGTTTTTCAGGTAGTTTTCGAAGATCACTTGATGTACGAAACCCGGTTTGTAGGCTACGCCGGCAGCATCGGCTTCCGGATCGGGCCGGTCCAGTGCCAGGGTCCAGTGGAAGTTCGGATTTTCTTCCTGAATTTTGTTGAATTCATCCACATAGGGAGCTTCTTTTAATGCACGTGCTCCATACCAGAAGGTTACTTTCCGGTCGGTATGCATAGTATGGAACAGGTTGAAGATATGCGAACGCATCGGAGCCATACCGGCACCACCACCGATAAACATCATTTCATTGTTGGTTTCGCGCAGGAAGAATTCGCCATAAGGACCGGAAATAGTCACTTTGTCACCCGGTTTGCGGGAGAAAATGAACGAAGAACAGATTCCCGGATTTACCGGCATAAACGCACCTGTAGCCCGGTCGAAGGGTGGGGTAGCGATACGGATATTCAACATGATGATGTTTCCTTCTGCCGGAGAATTGGCCATAGAGTAAGCCCGATAGGTCGGTTCGGGATTATGCATTTTCAGATCGAACATCTTCATCTTTTCCCAGTCGCCTTTGTATCGCTCGTCGATGACCATGTCTTTGAAATCTACATCGAGGGCAGGTACATCGATCTGGATATATCCTCCGGATTTGAATTTCAGGTTTTCTCCTTCCGGTAATTTAACGACGAATTCTTTCAGGAAAGTAGAAATGTTACGGTTCGATACCACAGTGCATTCCCATTTTTTAATACCCAGAATGGATTCCGGAATGCGCATTTCGATATTTTCCTTCACTTTCACCTGACAGGCCAGACGCCAGTCTTCGTGTTGTTGTTTGTAAGTGAAAAAGCCCGTTTCGGTGGGGAGGATAGAACCTGCTCCCGAATCGACCTGACATTTACACATACCACAGGAACCTTTTCCACCGCAAGCCGACGGCAAGAAAATTTTCTGATTGGCTAAAGTGGCCAGCAACGAACCGCCCGGTTCGGTAGTAACGACACGTTCACCGTTGTTGATACTCACTTTCACATCCCCTTTAGCCGTTAGTTTGGCTTTGGCAAACAGCAGGATGCCTACCAGAATCAGGGTAACAATCAGGAATACCACAATTCCGGCAGTGACGATTGCTGTATTTATTGCTAATAGTATCATTTAATTTTAAATTTTAGATTTTCAATTCAAGTTATTCAGCCTCCGTATTGGCATCTTGTGCTGTAGCCGTTTCCGTAGATGGACTGTCTGCCGGAGTGCCTTTCATTTCTGTGGGATTAGGCATATCTTCGGCAGGAGAAGCCGGCATGACGTTTTCGGTCTGTGCCGGTTGAGCTTTCAGCTTACCGAGGTCAATCCCAAGGAAACTCATGAAAGAGATAGCCATCAGACCGGTGACGATAAACGTGATACCGATGCCGCGCAACGGAGCCGGAATATCGGAATATTTCAGTTTCTCCCGGATAGCGGCGATCAGGACAATGGCGAGCAACCACCCGATACCGGAGCCCAGACCGAAAGTTGTCGCTTCGAGCACACTGGCGTAGTTGCGTTGCTGCATAAATAACGAAGCACCCATAATCGCACAGTTCACAGCAATCAATGGTAAAAAGATACCCAATTGGTTGTACAATGCCGGTGCAAATTTTTCTACGATCATTTCTACCAATTGCACCATAGCGGCTATGATAGCGATGAACATGATAAAGCTAAGAAAGCTCAGATCGATGGTGGCCGCTTGCTCACCGAGCAACCATTGCAGGGCACCGCTTTTCAATACATAATTGTCCAGCAGGTAGTTGACCGGCACTGTGATAAACAAAACGAAGATAACGGCAAGCCCTAACCCGAAGGAAGTTTTTACCGTCTTCGATACAGCCAGATAAGAACACATACCCAGAAAGTATGCGAAAATCATGTTGTCGATAAAGATCGAACGGACGAATATATTTAATAGATTTTCCATTGGTTATGTCTCTTTTAGTTTTTTTCTATTAAATCTTTATTTCTGGAACGGTGTACCCAGATAATCAGTCCTACCAGAATCAATGCCATGGCCGGCATGATCATCAGACCGTTGTTCAGATAATACCCTCCGTTTTGCATATACCAGGATTCCGGGATAATACGGAAGCCGTAAAGGGTTCCCGAGCCCAGCAGTTCACGGAAAAAAGCGACGATAACCAGAATCATACCGTATCCCAGTCCGTTACCGATACCGTCGAGCAGGGAAGGCCACGGTTTGTTGGCTAAAGCGAAAGCTTCGATACGGCCCATGATAATACAGTTGGTAATGATCAGGCCGACATATACCGAAAGCTGTTTGCTTACCTCGTAAGCATAAGCTTTCAACAACTGATCGACGATGATCACCAGGGCGGCTACGACTACCAATTGTACGATGATACGGATCCGGGTAGGAATGGTATTCCGGAGCAGGGAAAGGATGACATTGGAGAAAGCGGTTACAGCCGTTACCGAAAGTCCCATCACGATGGCAGGCTCCAGTTTGGCGGTAACAGCAAGGGCGGAACAGATACCCAGCACCAGAACGATGACCGGATTGCCTTTGCTCAACGGATTGAGCATCACTTCCCGGTTCTTTGCTGAAAATAATGCGCTCATTTTATCTTTGTTTTAAAAACGGTTCATAATAGGTGAGATAATTCTTGATCATATTTTCCACCCCTTTGGAAGTGATGGTACCGCCGGATATGGCGTCCACTTCGCTAGGACCGGTAGCGTTACCGCCTTTGATGACTTGAATTCCTACCAGTTTGTTGCCGGAGAAAATCTGTTTGTTGCGGAACTGTTCGTTGAAATGCGGTGTTACGATTTCAGCTCCCAGACCCGGAGTTTCTCCCTGGTGATCGAAAAAAGTACCGAAAACGGTATCTTTATTGTCGTCCAGTGAAATATATCCCCAAATGGGGCCCCATAAACCGGCTCCGTAAATCGGAAGGATGTACTTGGTGGCTCCATCCACCTCGGCGACAAACACGGGGAGTTCCCGTTCGGCCAATGGTTTTTTGTATTGCTGTTCGATGTTCACGTCGAAGGCTTTACCCGACACTTTTTCTCCTTTGGCATTGATGATGAATTGTTCTTTGATGTATTTATCGAACAAATCAGCAGAATTGGCTGCCGTAGAGGAAACGTGTATAGCACTCAGAATGTTCTGTCTCTTTTCGTTCTGCCGGTTTTCGTTTTGCCGGGGTTGCAGGGAGAGAGAAACGATAGATAGTAAGGCCGCAACCACCACTACCAGTATCACTGAATACAGAAATGTATATGTATTTCCTTGTTTATTCATACCTTATTGGATTTTAATCTTAAATCGTCAATTTGCTACGGCTTTTGCTCTTTTCAATCTGTGTTTGATGTTCGCCTGTACGACAAACCAGTCGATCAGCGGAGCAAAAGTATTCATCAGCAAGATGGCCAGCATCATACCTTCTGGGTAGCCGGGGTTGATACAACGGATGATGACAGCCATAGCACCAATCAGCAGCCCGTAAATGTATTTACCAACGTTGGTTTGTGAAGAAGTCACCGGGTCAGTAGCCATAAATACGGCTCCGAAAGCGAAACCTCCCATCAACAACTGCTGATAAGCAGCGACATGGACGATCGGTTCGAAGACCCAGCCCATCAGCAAACCTCCTGCAAATACCGACAGCATTATCCGCCAGCTGGCCACATTGGTCACTAAGAGCAGGATTGCCCCCAGTAGGATGCAGAACATAGACGTTTCTCCAACAGATCCCGGAATAAATCCCCAGAACATATCGGCATTGCTATAACTTAAAGATTGTCCCAACGCCATTTGTGCCAATGGGGTAGCTTGAGAAATCGCATCGGCGGTGTCTCCGGCGATCCATACTTTATCGCCTGAAATCATAGAAGGATAAGAGAAGAAGAAGAAAGCACGGGCTAATAATGCCGGATTCCAGATGTTCATCCCTGTTCCTCCGAAAATTTCCTTACCGATGATTACAGCAAAAGCGGTGGAAAGAGCCACCATCCATAACGGAGCTTCCACCGGCATGATCATAGGAATCAATAAACCGGATACCAGAAAACCTTCGTTGATTTCGTGGCCTTTCATCTGGGCTACTGCAAATTCAATTCCCAATCCTACGACATAAGATACGACGATCATGGGAAGTACTTTCCATAAACCGTAGAAAAACAGTTGGAAAAAGGTTGTTTCGGCCAGACCGCCGACAGCGTTGAAGTGCTGATAGCCGACATTGTAGATACCGAAAAGAAGTGCCGGCACCAAAGCGAGAACGACAATGATCATGGTTCTTTTCAGATCGACGGCATCCCGGATATGAGCTCCGCCGGAAGTGGTCGTATTCGGCACGAAAAGAAAAGACTCGAAACCGGTGAAAACAGAGTGGAATTTCTCCAGCTTACCTCCCTTTTCAAATTTAGGTTTCTGCCTATCTAAATAATTTCGTAAAAAATTCATATTATTCAAATTTTTATCAGTCTCTTGCACATCGTCTCTTTGTCCTTTTCGACTCTTTTGACGTTGTGACTTTTCGACTTTTTTAATTAGTTTCTTTCATCATCAAGGCAATACCGTCACTTACGATTTGTTGAACCGGAGTTTTGGACGTACAAACAAACTCACATAGAGCCATGTCTTCCGGAGCCACTTCGTAAATACCGAGCTGTTCCATACGGTCGATATCTTGGGCCAGAATAGCTTTCAGCAGGTATACCGGATAAATATCCATCGGAAATACTTTTTCGTATTGGCCGCTAACGACAAATGCACGGCGTTCGCCATTATAATTGGTATCCAGCGTGTACTGTTTTTTAGGGCACAGGAAAGAAGGAAACAGCTTGGAAGCCGAAAATTTGTTGAATCCAGGTGCCGCCCAGCCCAGGAATTGGTAATGGTCGCCTTCAGGAATTACGGTGATCTGGTTGTCGTAGAAACCGAGGTAACCGTCGGACTTCACTTCGGTGCCGGTAAGTACATTGCCGGAAATGATCCGTTGCTCTACGGCGTTTTTCAATTTACCAGCTGTCATATCATTTATCGAAGCGCCAGCCAGGGTACGGTAATACTGTGGTCTCGTCACCTCAGAACCGGCCAGCGGAATAATTTTGCGGGCATCGTAACGGCCGTCGTTGAATAACCGGCCTATAATCATAACATCCTGAATATTTACTACCCATACTTGTTCTCCTTTGTTGATCGGATTCAGATGGTTAATCTGGATTCCCGGGTTACCCGCAGGGTGGGGACCTGAAAAATAATTGATCTCTACCTGCTGAAGTTTGTTAAATACAGAAGTTGCCGGAGTATTGGCAGACAAATTCAGGTTTACATTTTTGTTGCATAATTTCCTCAGGCAATCCATTCCTGTCTGAAGATTTTTTTCTTCTCCGTTCAGCACGACATCATAATCAGGTGCCAGCGGGGCACTATCGAATGCAGAAACGAAAATGGCTTTTGGCGTGACCTGCGGATCGGCTACAATATCATACGGACGCTGTTTGATCATAGGCCAGAGGCCGGCATCCAGCAGTCGGTTGATCACTTCATCCCGATTCAGTTTGTTTACTTCTGTCGAACCGAAATTGCGGTACTGGATTTCAGGGTCGGCTTTGACCACTACTTCCAATAGTTTTCGCCTTTCGCCGCGGTTGATGGCTTCGATTGTTCCGCTAACCGGCGTCGTGAACTTGATCTCGGGATGTAATTTGTCTATAAATAAGACGTCTCCCGCTTTCACTTCATCGCCGGCCTTGACTACTAATTTCGGAGTCAGTGCCCGGAAATCTGTCGGTTTTAGCGCACACCTGGTGATCTTTCCAGTAGTCTGCACCACCTTTTCCGCTTCTCCGTTTAATTTGATATCAAGGCCTTTTTTTAGTTTGATTACCTTGGACATGTTATTTGTAATTATTTAATAATTAAGTATATATACTGTGAAAAATCTTATCATTCCCTTAAAATTTTAATGAAAAATTTAAGAGCAATAATAAGTGTTACGGTCCTCCTCCAATTAAAGCACAAATATACAAACCTATTACGTAATTTTGTCGTTAATTAGATTTTAATTTGTGGAAGATGAGATTTTTTTATGTCTGATTATTTTTGTATCCGTCCCCCCTGTGGTTTACTCTGGTCCGAATTCAGATGAGGATAGTAGAGTGTTGTCCTTGGGGAAAGCCTTTTGCCGATTTTATGTATATGATTATAATTTGATGTATTTCAGGTTGGTGGGAGATAAAATGGTAGGCACCGATTTGTAAACCAGAAGGAATAACCGGGCATGATATAAAAAAATAAATGAAAAGGATATATCTGGCATAATATTTGATGTAAATATATAAAATCTATTTGAACTAAATTGTGACGATTATGAAAAGTTTATTTATACTATTATGTATAACCATGGCAGGTGTCGGATGTAATTCATCGAAAAATATGGCAAAATTGGGCGGAGTGAAATGGGTATTGCAAACATTGAATGGTGAAGAAATAAACTTGACAGATCAGAATAGTGAAATTTTTATCCAGTTCGATGAAGCAGAACATCGGGTAAACGGGAGAGGAGGATGTAATCGTTTCTTTGGTAATTACGAGATGGAAGGAAAAAAATTGAAATTTTCTCCGATGGGCGCTACCCGGATGGCATGTCCGGACTTACAACTAGAGAACACTTTTTTTCGCATGCTGGATGAAGTAGATAGTTTTTCTATTAAAGACAACCGGCTTTCTTTTCTTTCTAAAGAAAAAGTAGTAGCTGTCTTTAAAAAGGCAGGCGAGGAAGCACAGCATTAATTTTTTATTTCTATTTCGCCGGTAAAAACGCATTCGGCCGGTCCTTCAAGCCAGATATCCGAAAAGTAATTTCCTGGATGGCGTACAAAGCTGACCTGGAGGTTCCCTCCTTTGGTATGAATATCGTAAGTATTATGAGTATCGTTGCGAAAAATAGCAACCGATAGGGCCGAAGCAACACAACCGGTGCCGCAGGCGAGGGTTTCGTTTTCCACTCCTCTTTCATAAGTCGCAACTTCGATGTAGTCGGGACGGGGAGTGATAAAATCGACATTGGTGCCTTCGGGTTGAAAAGCTTTGGAATAGCGAATCCGGCGTCCTTCGCTAAGGACATCTTCTTCAAAAGCCTGCTCTGATTGGATTACACAATGCGGAGAACCGGTATGGAGAAAATAGTATCGATCTGTCATGATTACCTCCTGTACATCACACATTTTCAGTTGAACTCCCCGTGAGGTGAGACGGGCTTCATGTGGACCGTCCACTGCCGCGAAACGGGTACTTTCGCTAAATAAACCCAGGTTGTGGGCGAATACAGTGATGCATCTTCCGCCATTGCCGCACATACTGGCCTCTTTACCGTCGGCATTGAAATAGCGCATGCGGAAATCGTACTCGGGACAATCTTCCAGAAGCATCAGGCCGTCGGCACCGATACCGAATTTCCGGTCGCAAAGAAATTTAACCCTGTCCGGGGTAAAATCGTATACAAGAGTACGGTTGTCTATAATAATGAAATCATTGCCTGCTCCTTGAAATTTTTGAAACTTAATAATCATAGTGTGATGTTAAGCTTTGCTAATTAAGAAATTATTAATAAACACTTGGCAAAGATATTGTTATTATAGTAAACGACAAAGTTAATTTGAAATTGTAACAATTAAATCAGAAAAGGATATGAAAATAACAAAGCTTATTCTTCCGTTGGTATTAGGGCTTACTGGTGGTTTGATTGCGTTTTTCATCGCCGGTAGCCTGAGATCCGAGCAGGGACAGACAGCATTTCAACACGAAATAGTAGGTCCGGGAGTGATACGCCCGGTAGTTCATCAACCCGAAAATGACGGATACACCGGAGGTGCCGGTTCAGTCGATTTGCGTCAGGCTGCCAAAAAGGCAGTTCCCGCAGTTGTCAATGTAAATACGGTACAGATGGGAAAAGAATATTACGGGAGCCCTTTCGATTTTTGGTTCGGTATTCAACCTCAGGTGAGGGAAGTGCCCCGGAATATGGGAATCGGTTCAGGTGTCATCATTACGGAGGACGGTTATATCATTACTAACAACCATGTGATTGACGGGAGTGATAAAGTGTGGGTAACTTTAAACGATAAACGGAAATTCGAGGCAAAAATCATCGGGGCGGATCCTAACACAGACATCGCTTTATTAAAGATCGATGTTACGGGTTTGCAACCCATTGCATACGGAAATTCGGACAATGTAGTATTGGGTGAGTGGGTGTTGGCAGTAGGAAATCCCTATAACCTGACTTCTACTGTGACCGCCGGTATTATCAGTGCGAAAGCACGTCAATTGGGAGGAAAGATGGATCTGGAATCTTTTTTACAAACTGATGCTGCTGTAAATCAAGGAAATAGTGGAGGAGCTTTGGTGAATGCCCAGGGAGAGTTAATCGGCATCAATACGGCAATCCAGTCCCCGACAGGCAGTTATTCGGGCTACTCTTTCGCTGTGCCGATCAATATTGCCAGGAAAGTCGTAGGAGACTTGAAAGAGTACGGAAAAGTGCAGCGGGCAGTGATCGGTATCCGGATGGGAGAACTGACACCGGAAGCGGCCAAAGAATTGAATGTCAAAGCTACTTCGGGCATATATGTTGGTGAGGTGATCCGGGGAGGAGCAGCGGAAAAGGCCGGGCTCAAGGCAGGCGATGTCATACAGCAGATTAACGGTTATGAAGTGAAAACGGCTCCGGAATTTCAGGAACAATTGGCAAAGTATACGCCGGGAAATACCGTTCGTTTCGTCGTAAACCGGGATGGAAAAGAAAAAGAAGTAGATCTGGTATTGCAGAATTCGTACGGGGATATGGCTATCCAAAGCGGCTCCGGAATACTGGGGGCTGAGGTTACTCCCCTGAGTCGGGAGGATCGCTATCGCTACCGATTGAATAAAGGAGTGAAAATAACCGCCCTTAAAAATGGAAAATTCAAATCTGCAGGATTAGGTGAAGGTTATATTATTGTTAAAATCAACGATGTTGCCATCTACGATAGTGAGGATTTGGAGAGGGCTATCAAATCTGCAGGTAATGAAGGCGTTTTTGTTACAGCAGTTAGTCCAAGGGGAAGAGTAGAATATTTCGCTTTTTCACTTCAAAATTAAAAAATGTTAATCGGTCGATATTGATGAATTTAACAAATTGCTGAATGAATAAAAATCCATACCTTTGCAGGACGTTTGCAGTGGTATATAAAAGATAGTATGAGACAACTAAAAATCACAAAATCAATAACGAACAGGGAAAGTGCATCTCTGGACAAATATTTGCAGGAAATAGGTAAAGAGGATCTGATTACCGTAGAGGAAGAAGTTGAGTTGGCTCAACGGATCCGGAAGGGAGACCAGAAGGCACTGGAGAAATTGACGAGAGCGAATCTGAGGTTTGTGGTATCGGTGGCTAAACAATACCAGAATCAGGGATTGAGTTTGCCTGACCTGATTAACGAAGGGAATCTGGGATTGATAAAAGCTGCTGAAAAATTTGATGAAACCCGTGGCTTTAAGTTTATTTCTTATGCTGTATGGTGGATTCGTCAGTCTATATTACAGGCTTTGGCCGAACAGTCGAGAATTGTTCGTCTGCCTTTGAATCAGGTGGGGTCGTTGAATAAGATCAACAAAGCTTTTTCCCGTTTCGAACAGGAGAACGAGCGCCGGCCATCACCCGAAGAATTGGCTGATTCATTGGATCTCCCGGCAGAAAAAGTGGCGGATACACTCCGGGTTTCCGGACGTCATATTTCGGTAGATGCTCCTTTTGTCGAAGGAGAAGACAATAGTTTGCTGGATGTCTTGGTAAACGATGATTCTCCCATTGCAGACCGGACCTTGATCAATGAATCGCTTTCTACCGAGGTTGAGCGCGCTTTATCTACTCTGACCGAACGAGAACGGGATATTATTAAATTATTTTTCGGTATCAATTGCCAGGAAATGACATTGGAGGAAATTGGAGAGAAATTCGGTTTGACTCGTGAACGGGTTCGGCAGATTAAAGAAAAAGCGATCCGGCGTCTGCGTCATTCTTCCAGAAGTAAATTGTTGAAGACTTATCTGGGATAAAAAACTTGAAATATGTTCATTGCTAAAATGGAACCTGAAATCCGGGTTCCATTTTTTTTGTAAATTTTTTGTTTTTATCTTATTTTGGGAACTAACCAAACCTTTTAGAGTCCAAAACTTGGAAAAAGCTTTAGGCTTCTCATGATTAATCGGTATTGAAGAACTTGATAACCCCAATAATTGTCATTGTATTTGGCAATATTGGACAAAAGTATTATTTTTGCTCAAAATTATTTGCGACCATGTAAAAAAGAAGGCTATACATGATAAAAAATCAAGGACGGGTAAATTTATGCTCGGTGTATAGTCGTATTTTCTGTTTTTATTATTTTCTTATCTTCTAAATGTTTGCAAATAATTATGAGTTTACAAGTTCAAGGCTTGTCTTATATACATCCCAATAGAGACATCTTGTTTCAAAATATAAATTTTTCCCTATCTTCTGGAGATAAATGCGCCATTGTGGGAAATAATGGCGTGGGTAAATCTACGCTTTTGAAAATAATTGCAGGTAAGATTCCTTTGGCTGCAGGAAAAATAGTATGTGATGATACACCTTATTTGATTCCACAACATGTCGGACAATTCAATGACATGACTGTCGCTGAAACTCTAGGTTTAGCGCAAAAACTAAGATCCCTTTCGGTTATCTTGAATGGTCAGGGCACAGAAGAAGACTTTGTGATCCTGAATGATGAATGGGACATCCAGGAGCGTCTTTCCGAAGCATTCACCCGATGGCATATCGATCATATAACTCCGGATATGGTTATGGGCGTCCTTAGTGGCGGCGAAAAAACAAAAGTTTTTCTGGCAGGGGTGGATATTTTTCACCCTGCCATTGTCTTGATGGACGAGCCGACCAACCATCTGGATACGATGGGCAGAGCTTTTTTGTATGAATCTGTTTCCCGGACAAACCGCACTACAATAATTGTCAGCCATGACAGAACGCTATTGAACATGGTGCCGGCCATTTATGAAATGTCCACGCTCGGAGTGAAATTTTATCCGATGAATTACGACGCGTACAAGAAAACGGTCGATGCGGAAACTGCGGCTAAAGTGGCTCGTTTGCAGAACCAGCAGAAAGAACTGGCAAAAGCTGAGAAATCTGCTCAAAAA
This sequence comes from Bacteroides sp., assembly GCA_021771575.1. GTDB lineage: Bacteria > Bacteroidota > Bacteroidia > Bacteroidales > Marinifilaceae > Odoribacter. The sequence goes on from JAETOX010000019.1 coordinate 30,269, forward strand.
ACAATGGAACGGCAGCAAAAACACGCTTCGAGAGGAGAGAAACAGAGTACAAGACAATGCGTTGCTCGTATTGCTATGGGAAATTTACGAGACAGATCAGAATCATCAACTTCCAGGCTAAACAAAGTGCAACAGGAAAAATTGCAAGCCATGAATCAGCAGGTACACGAAATTCGGGCCTCCATTTCCGAGCATATGGCAATGAAAATCAATATCGGTAGTTCTGCTTTACACTGTAGTAAACGATTGGTAGAGGCTATAAATGTAACCTTTAAATATGCCAACCGAAATATCATGTGGCAACAGTCCCCTCTCAATTTATCCATATACAGCGGTGAACGTATACGGCTTCAAGGCAATAACGGATGTGGCAAAAGCACCCTGCTCAAACTGATAACCGGAGCGTTGCAACCTACGGATGGCGAAGTGTTGCGGTGCGATTCACTGAATATCTTGTACCTCGACCAAGAGTATTCATGTCTCGATGATGAATTGACTGTATATGGTCAATTAGAAAATTGCAACGATAAGAAACCGGAGCATGAACTTAAAATGTTGTTGAATCACTTCTTATTTACGGATTCAGCTTGGGATAAAAAGTGCGGGAGCCTTAGTGGGGGCGAGAGAATGAAATTAGTATTATGCTGCCTGCTTGTTGGTGAAAATGCTCCCGACATAATTATCGCCGATGAACCAACCAACAACATCGACATATCGAGTATGGATATATTGGCGGATACATTGAAAAATTATAAAGGGACATTACTTATAGTCAGTCATGACGAACAGTTCATTCAAGATGTAGGTATAGGACGGACTATAAACATTTGTGATAGTCAGGCTTTGTTCTGACAGTTACTATCTGTACACAAAAACTGTCAGGTGTTTTTATTGCCAAGTTATGCGACTTTCTTCATCCTTACAGCCGAATGGGGCTTTGTCGTCCTCATTCGGTTGTATCGCTACTCCACACACAGCTCCTTTGCGGGAACTTCGGTCCGATGGTTGCTGGCTTCCTTGCGATCGGTTTATCATTGCCCAAACGCCGGCTGCCTGCTGCGGAACTCCATAAGACTTGCCGGGACCGGCCACATTCTCGGCTTCCGGGGCTAAAACACTGATCAATAGCTTACCATTAAATCGATGGCGAAACCATACAATTGCTAGAAAGATACCCTAAAAAAGGGAATTGCCCCCTAAAAGTTGAACAAAAGACTTTAGGGGGCAATTATTTAAAGGTATTCCAATACAACTAAAGATTAACGAATCTCTGTGATACAAATAGTTACTCGATTTTCTTCTGGAGTACCGAAGGGTTGTACACTGTCGCCTTTATAGTCGATCGTGATGCTAGACTCCGGAATACCGGCAGCAATTAGCGCATCGGCTACTTTTTGGGCCCGTTGTTGGGAAAGTCGGCTGTTGATCCGGGCATTGCCGGTTTGTTTGTCGGCATACCCAGTCAGGATAATCCGGCTGTCCGTATGTTTTTTTAAATAGGCGATAAGAATGTCGATTTTAGGTTCCTCGCTGGCCCGGAGTTTGGAAGAATTCAAGGCAAAGAAAATATTTTCACGGATCGGTTCCGCCTTTTCTGCTTTTACCGGTGCTACCGGGGTCTTTTCTTTCACTGGCTCAGGTTGAGAGGTTGTGATAGGTGCGGCAGGAGTGGTTTCCTGAGGGACCGCCTTTTCTTTTTTCGTATACCCTTTTCCTAAGCGGAAGGTAAAACCGGCCATCAGGTTGAAATGCCAGTCTGCATTTCCGGCTTTTTTGGAATTGAAATGGTCGGACATCATATTGGCATTCCCTTCCAGGTTGAAGGATACCCCATTGCTCAGCCGGAAATCAATGCCCAGACCGCCCCGGCCTGCCACGAAAAAGCGGGAATCTTCCCACAAATACTGCAAGGGGTAGCCTGCTTGGTGCAACTCGCCGGCTTCGTCGTTATGGAAAGCATAATTTCCGGCAATGCCCAGAAAGAGGTAGGGATTGAAAAAACGGCGGTGGTTGAAGCTACCCAGACAATTGGCGATGTCGAAGATGGCATCTACATTCAATTGGACAAAATTGTATTTGTATTGGTGGGAAGGTGCTGCCCAACTTCCTTTGGCCTGCCAGCCGCTGAATCCACCCCGCAAACCCCATATCGGACTGAAGCGGTAGACTGCCGATAAAGCGGCCGACGGAGACAATAGATCATTGAAGCCAGCCTCTCCCAAGGTGTAGCCTATACCTCCCTGCAACTGGAGTTGCCAGTGTCTCTTGAAACGATATTCATCTCTGAAGTTATCCGGAGCGGCTTGTAATAAACTGCTGGATAATAATAATATACCGAATAATATTCTTTTTTTCATAGTATGCTTTGTCATATTGATAAACAGAGGCGGTGAGAATTCTCACCGCCTCGTTTTACTGCTTAAAAGTTAATGGAATTCTCGTAAGAATGATTAGTTACCTTGGGTAGCCAATACATCTACTACGATATATTCGATCACTTCGCCCCATTTGTATACTACTTTCACAGGGACGTTCAGTTTGAAGGCTCCTACAGCTGCTCCATTATTCTTCAGGGTCAGCGTACCGTAATTTGCCAGGTCTGTTTCATTAGCCGGATAAGTAGCCGGTTTACCTTCGCTAGCTGTCAGAACAAGATTTTTAGTAACAGAGCTCAGTTCAACCTCATCTTCCAGTTTATTACCATTCAAAGTTGTATAGATCGGATAGTTTACATCAGCATAATCACCGGCCAATGCTACGATTTGCTCAACTTCATAGTATTCATAGAAGTTTACAGGAGCAAATTTGAATGCTTCCTCTCTCCAGTCTTTCAGCTCGATCAGATTCATTAAATTGATCGTCGATCCGTTGGTCGCTGCATCTTTTAAGGTTGCTGCTTCGTCTAACTTCAATACATCCACCGGACGCAGGAAGTAAGCTTTGAATTCACCGTTAGACAACGGATATTCAAGATCGCATGTGTTGGTTGCTTTTACGTTCATCCAGGCATAGAAGGTTTTACCCTCACCTAATTCCAGGTGACCTGCTTTGTTCAGTAAGTTTTTAGCAACATCGTTATTCTCGTAAGTTACAACAGAAGAGGTTGCAGCAGCACCGGTAGCATCGCCCAGGGTAGCGATTTTAGTAATACCAGCATACAGAGACTTACCAGCGTCTTTTACACTCAGTTTGTATTTGGTTCCGTCCAAACCGATTACTTCCCGATTTTCATTTTTAGCAGAGAAAATAAATGAATAATTCAAATTAGCGAAATCAGTAAATGAAGCGTCTTTTCCGGTTAACTCCAATTTATTGCCATTGAAAGTATTCAACAGATCTGCGATGAAATCACAATTATTATTGTCATCTACAACCTCAACATTCAGACGAACATAAGTCATGGCT
>JAETOX010000020.1 GCA_021771575.1 Bacteroides sp.
AGGAAGATGCTGATAAACCTTTGCGGAAATCGCATGAAAATCCCGATATTATCAAGTTATATGAAGAATATTTGGGAAAACCGATGAGCGAAAAAGCACATCACCTGTTACATACCCATTATTTCAATAAAGCACAAGAATAAACGACAGAAATCGTTAATCCTAAACATTATGAGTGAGATAAAATTACCCCAGCATAAAATCGATAAACTACTGGCTATTTGTGAAGAACACGGTCATCAACCGGGCGAGTTAATTAACATCCTTCACAAGGCCCAAAACTTGTTCGGCTATTTGCCGGCAGAAGTCCAAAAAATAGTAGCCAGAGAATTAAGCATTCCTGTTTCCAAGGTATACGGTGTGGTTACTTTCTATTCTTTTTTCACAATGGTTCCGAAAGGTGAACACCCGATTTCCGTTTGTATGGGCACAGCCTGTTATGTCAGAGGAGCTGAAAAGATCCTGGACGAATTTAAACGGGTGTTGAACATCAATGTCGGAGAAACGACAGCCGACGGCAAATATTCGCTGTCGAGCTTGCGTTGTGTAGGTGCTTGCGGTCTGGCTCCTGTCGTGCTGATCGGAGAAAAAGTATACGGTCGTGTAGTCCCGGGAGATGTCGAAAAAATTCTGAAAGAGTTGGAATAATTTTCGTGTTGTTTTTCAGTATGCCATTCTGAAACAATTCTCTGAAATTCTAATAATGCACTCTAAAAGTTTTTTATCTAACTTTTGGAGTGCATTTTATATGTTTACTACCAGCGCTCTCCCGAAAATGTTACCTTTATGATGTAGATAATTAGTAGTTATCTTGTATTTAACAGGATAGAAAAAGATTTTATATCCAATTAATTCCCAATCTAACTCCAATTATAATTGGAGTTAGATTGGAGATTAATTGGGGTTGAATTGGAGTTACTACCTAATAACTACTTAGTAACTACCTATTAACTACATTGTAAAAATACGCCTCATCCTGAAAAAGTTTACTATAAACTGAGGTAAACTTATGCCGGAATAAAAACAATATTACTTTCTCCTTATCATCAATTTTAGATGAAAATATTCCAAAATAGGATATATGATTTTTTTCGTTAATTATATCACTGGCTAATCTTGTTTTTTTAAATATTTTTTTATAATTTTATCAAGTATAGCTCACTGCATTCTTGCTTTCCGAATGCTTCTTTGAATCATTTATTCATTAAAACGTTTAATGTCATGAAACGCATGATTATCTTTTTGACAGTAATTGTGGTCGGGGCATGTCATCGACAAATGGAACCCTGGCCTTCCGACAGCGACAAACAAAACGTCGCTATGTATGTCCGTACTCCCAATCTCTTAGGAATTACCGCTTCTCCTGCTGTTTATCAGGTATTCATTTACGATCCTCAATCGCAAGAGACGATTCGTTATCAGGTAAATCCGGATCAAACCAGTAATCAGCTTCAGTTGAAACTCTTTCCCGGCTCCTACCAAGGCTTTTGTATCACGCACGCAGAAGCCGACGAATTTTGGGAATTCTCTGAAAATTCCACCCCGGAAGCCATTTTTCTGAAATCCCAAAAAACTAAAAACGGTGGGGAAACAGCCGGCGATCATCTGCTAGGACAAACTCAGGTAGAAGTAGTCGAGGGAGGTGAAAACAAGGCGATTTTCGAACTCAACCGTAAAGTAGGCATGTTGCGGGTTATCATCGAAAATGTACCGGAATGGTTGAACGATCTTCAGATCAACCTGGCTAATCTGCCTACAAAAATGAGTTTATCGGGGAAATACAGTACTGAAAAATATACTGTATCGACTCCGATCAGTCTTCCGGATCAAAACGGTTTGTCCTCAACGGACCTGTTGGTTTTCCCACCCCAGGACAAAAGTTTACTCACGTTATCCTCTGCTTCTCAGAATTTCATTACTTCGGAACATCCGATCGAGCAGATTTCAGCCAATCAAATTACCGAAATTAAGGCAATCTTCCGCGTCCCTTCCGGTTCTACAGAAGTAAATTTCACAACCAACCTGATCGATTGGGAAGAACAAATTCAACATGAAGACGATTGGCCTATCGATATTCCGGAAGGCCCTTGCCAAGGAGAAGGCAACGGAAATAACCTGGTCGCTAATCCGGGATTTGAAGAAACCTGGGCAGATAATCTTCCAGCTTCATGGAAATTAAACGCATCGGGAAGCGATAAACGCATTGTGGAAGTTACCAATCCGGTAGCCGAAGGCCAAAAAGCTATACGTTTAGAAGGGAAAACTTATCTTTATCAAGATATCCCCGTAAACGGAGGTCAATGTTATCAATTGAAAATGTATGTCAATGCACCAACAAGTAATGTAAAATGGCGGTATTGGTGTACCTGGATGAACGGCAGTACAGACATCAAAATGGGAGAACTTCATCCCACCAACTACAACTATCAGACAACAGGTTACATAGATGCTTTCGACGGTTTGGTTGTCCGTGCTCCCTCCAACGCGACTAAACTTCGTTTAGAAATCCGTAATTACATGACTTTGCAATTAGACGAAGGCTTATATGTCGACAAAGTAAGTGTCGAAAAAATAGATTAACATGAACCGACCATTTTTGCCGGATCCACCCATTGGTCGAATTCGGACGGCGTGACATAACCGGTTTCTAAAGCAGCCTGCCGCAAGGTCTTCCCTTCGCGGTGGGCTTTTTGCGCTATAGAAGCAGCCTTGTAATAACCGATATGAGGATTCAGAGCAGTAACCAACATCAAGGAATCATCCAGATGTTTCCGGATCGTCTCCGGTACAGGTTCTATGCCCTGAGCACAGTGAGCAGTGAAGGTATAACATCCTTCACCGATCAAACGGGCACTATGCAAAAAATTACGAATAATCATCGGTTTAAAAACATTCAGTTCGAACTGTCCGGTAGCTCCACCGATTCCCAATGCAACGTCATTTCCCATTACCTGTGCAGCAATCATCGTCAAAGCCTCACATTGAGTAGGATTCACTTTCCCCGGCATAATGGACGAACCGGGTTCATTTTCCGGGATACGGATTTCTCCGATACCACAACGAGGTCCGGAACTCAACATACGAATATCGTTTGCAATTTTCATCAAGCCGACAGCAACCGTTTTCAATGCCCCATGAGTTTCGACCAAAGCATCGTGAGTAGCCAAAGCTTCAAATTTATTAGGAGCAGTGACAAAAGGACAACCGGTTAAATCGGCAATCCGGGCAGCCACTTTTTCGGCATATCCTCGGGGAGTATTTATTCCGGTACCAACCGCTGTTCCTCCCAATGCCAATTCCGCTAAATGGGGCAATGTATGTCTGATTGCTTGTAAACCGTGGTCCAGTTGAGCTACGTATCCACTGATTTCCTGCCCCAATGTCAAGGGAGTTGCATCCATGAAATGGGTTCGTCCGATTTTTACAATTTGCATAAATTCCCGGCTTTTTGCAGACAGAACATCCCGCAATTTTTCAAGGCCCGGCACGGTGATATCCATCAACATTTTATAAGCAGCGATATGCATAGCTGTAGGAAAAGTATCATTCGAAGATTGCGATTTATTAACATCGTCATTCGGTTGTAATATTTTCTCCCGATCTGTCAGTTCTCCTCCATGCAGGACATGAGCCCGGTTAGCTATAACTTCGTTTACATTCATGTTCGTTTGGGTTCCGCTTCCTGTCTGCCATACAACCAACGGAAAAGCATCGTCCAGATGACCGGCCAATATTTCATCACATACCTGAACGATCCAAGCACATTTGGTTTGCGACAATACTCCCAACTCGCAATTAGTCCAGGCAGCCGCTTTCTTTAAATAAGCAAAAGCCCGGATTACTTCTATCGGCATACGATCGATATGAGATGCAATAGGAAAATTATTTATACTCCTCTGTGTCTGAGGACCATAATAGGCATACAGAGGAACTTTGACCTCTCCTAAGGTATCTTTTTCTATCCTGTAAATCATCTCTGAACAATTGAATACAACTTATATCATACCTCTCATCCAACTCCTCTTGTATGGAAGGTTTCCCTATAAACGTCATAATATCCCCAAAAGTTTTATTCATTCAGATGGCTTCATTATTAAAATGGTATCTTTTTTAGTCGAAAAAGTCCGGGCATTTTTGACTATTCCGACTGTTTTGACTATTTAAAACGTACGATTAAATTGGGAATTACCCAATAATCTTCTTTCAAATTTCAATTGTATTAAAATATAAATCAATATATTGATATATAGTATTTTATTTCATTTTTATGTTTAATTTATTTTTCTCTTCTGCTAATGATTTATTCCTTGTTTAATCGTACCTTTGAATTCGTTATTTTATTTTTTTACAATGGAAGAAGTCAAAAAGATTTCTAAACCTGAAATTTTAATTGCCGAAGATGATCACAGTAATTATCTGTTATTTGAATTTCTTTTGAAAGGACACTACAAAATAATTCATGCCCATAATGGACGGGAAGCTGTCGATCTTTTCCGGAGCCATCATCCCCAACTCATTTTAATGGATATCAAGATGCCGGGAATGGATGGTTATGAGGCAACTTCTGAGATCCGTAAAATATCGCCCGATATCCCCATCATCGCCATTACGGCCTATGCTTTCGCCGAAGATGAAAAAAAGATCATGGCAAGCGGTTTTGACGGTTATCTCTCCAAACCGGTAAAATCTCACCTTCTGTTAGTGAAGATAAAAGAATTTCTCCATTAGTTCGTTAACATTCAAGTTCCCGCAAAATATGTCCTTTCGTATTCAATACTTTCAATCTCAGCGTACCGCCTTTCCTCGTCAGCACTATCACGGTAGCTTCGTCTATTTCATATCCTCCGCCGACCACTACCGGGAAAGGATTACCCAGACTACCTGTAGGATGAAAAGCATGGATGTGGGTATGTGCATTCAACGATACGTCGACAGGACTTTTTTTCAGCAAATCGCCCCACAATTCCCGACAAGGCGTGTAATCGGTCTCGTTTCCCCAAAGCGGAATATGATGCACCAATACTTTTTTCCCGGCCTGCCGAAAGGCTTTCGAATGCAATTCCCGCCGTAAAAATTCCGTCTGTTCGTCTCTAAAACCGCTAAAATCGTTCAATCCATAATAAACCCAATGATCATCTGTCTTGTCCTCTCCGCAATCGAGCAGGACAAAACGGGTATCTCCCCAACTGAAAGCGCCATAAGTCTTGTCCCCCATATAGGATAGCAACCGTCTCAAATGAAGGGAATAGGCATTCCGGATTTCGTGATTCCCGCGTAAATAAAAGATAGGTTTTTCCGTAGCTCCGACCTGCCTGTGATAAAATGAAAATGCCCTCACGACTTCCTCTTCACATCCCGGCGCATCGAGCATGTCGCCATTGAAGATTACAAAATCATACTTTATCCCTTTTATCTGTTCGCACAAGGCAGCCATAGTCGGAAACTCCTGATGAATATCATTGAAAATAAGAGCTGTGAAATCGGTCTCCCGCTTTCCGGGTACCCGGAAAGAATAAAACGGCGAAACAGCCGTATGGCCGAAGGTTTTGCTATACGCTCCGTACTTCAGGATTTCTTGGGAACACACCCGGTAATAATAGGTCTCGCCGGCTTCCAGATCTTCCAGGCGGATTTTGTGGATGTGGTTATTGCAGACGACTTGTCCGTCGAGCATTGTCCGGGCTTTTTTCAACTCCAAGGTATCCGTACCGTATTCCACCCAACTGTATACCGGGACATAAGTCAGCCAACTAACCGTCACTCCATGTTCCGTCAGACTTTGTAAACAAGGGGCTGTCCGGAAAATCTGTCTGTAAGGGGTATTCTGCCGGGCATATCCTGCAACACATAACAAGAAAAACAAGAGTATACTACAAGTTGTTTTCATACTTTTCAACTTTATCATTAAACAGGGAGCGACAAACCGGTCGCCCCCTCATTATCAATTCAGCATCAGCTTTACTCACCATAAAGCGTTTCCATCAGCAAATCGAGATTTGCTGCCCGTGCTTCTTGCTGTACGATCTTTCCCTCACCATCGATGACTAAGGAAAACGGTATACCATGCAGGCCGTAAGCCGTCCCGACATCATTCCCATTTTCATCCTTCACTGCCCGTAATTGCAGATAGGAGGGTTGGTCTTCCTTCATCGCTTTCCGCCATTCGGCATCTTCCTTATCCCAGGATACGGCAATGATGTTGAAACGGTCACCGTATTTTTCCTGCACCATTTTCAGATGGGGAATCTCCACCCGGCAGTGGCCGCACCACGATGCCCATACTTCCAGCATGTTGTACTGACCAGGTTTTACATAATCGGAAAACATTCCTTCTTTGCCGTTCATGTCCACCACTTTAAAGTCGATGTAAGGTTTTCCCTTAGCTAGCTTGCAACGCTCGACAACTTTGTTTTCCAATGCCCGATACCCTTTCAGGTTTTTCAACGAAGGCGACAACAACTTCATCCATTCCCGGATCTGTTCTTCCGAATATTTATTCGACAGTACCCCATCGAATACTTCGAGAGACACCGGAGAATCCGGATGCGCCTTGATGAAATCAAGCCGACATTTTACGATCCGTTCTTCCAACGTCTGACTCTGCTTTTCTACCCCGATGCCCGGAGCGATACACTTTTCCGAGAATCCGCCTTCGTACAAATATCCTGAATATACACTCCACATTTTCGCATGCAGTTCATTCCGCTCTTCATACAAAGGATCTACCTGTTGCCTAAAAGCATTATACAGGTCTTCCGACTGCGACCCTGTGATTTTTACTTTATACAAATCTTCCCAATCCCCATCAATCCGGATATCCGAATTCTCGACGAACAGGCTAAAGGCTTTACCTCCCCACTGTCCATTTTTCTTTTCAACGGAAATGTCTCCGTAAAACGGTTCTGAAACTTGCCCTTCGAAACCGAACATCCCATCTTTTACCACCGTCGAACCGATGGTATCCCTGCCATTCCGCAAAATGACTTCCACACCATCTTCCACACCGGCAATCTTAGCAGTAATCTTATATCCTGTTTCGGGTTTGCAGGCGGCTATACTCAACAAACAAGCCACCCATATACCGAAATGTTTCATTTTCATATTTTTCATTCTACCAGTTAATAAATCCAATCCCATTTACCTGCCACACACATCGATACGACTCTCCCTTCCACTTCCAGCGGCTCTGCCAATTCCTGATTTGCATCCGCAGCGCTGAACTCATGGATATAACTCTTCGTTCCGTCGTAAGCCGCTACAAAAATACGCTCCTGCTCATAATCGAACATCAGGGCGGTTACCTTTCCTTCCAGTTCCGGCGTCCACTCTTCTACATTACTCGTTGCAGAAAAGAAATAACGAACTATATGATTTCCTTTGGAAACATACCAATAATCCATGTCGCTCAACAGGCATACACTGCTTTCTTCCATCACTGCCTGCCGGGCAACTTTTTCTTTATGAATATAAACATACCAATAATCGGACCAGTCCGGAGCATATTCCACCCCACAATTCAGTTCATAATAATGTTCCACACCTGTCGACGGATCATATAGTACAGGGTAAAGAACCTGTTCACTGTTTGAAGTGAAGGCCCGGAAAGTTTGGCCTTTTGTATCCAGCGTGTCGATCAGCTTCAACTGATCGAACTGCAAGGCATTTTTTGTATTTTCCAACATCACAAACTGTTGGCTCTCCTCATCGTATGCATAATTCAATGACGAAGCAAGCGAACCTCCGCCGACAATCCAGCTGAATCGGGTATTCTCCAGTTTGACAGGAGCATATAAAGTTTTATTGCTACTATAATTGAACGTAAATACCCTACCCTCTCTATCCAATACCGTTCCTCCCATATCGCAATTGTATAAAACCGGCTCGAAAGGTCCCGAATAATTCTCAATAGACGACTCATTCCAATAGCGTTCCAACAACAAGGATTCCGAGTTTAATAAACTGATCTTTTTATCACCCTCCTGACAAAACACCAATAAGCCAGTTGTACTGACATACATTCCATCACAATAAGCCAATTGTACCGGTTTTTTTCCCAAGGTTCCTAAATCCGGATTACACAGTTCGAACAAATTGTTGATCAGGGGGGCATTCTCTTTATCCCTGCGCTGCATCGACAACCTAGCCGTACCGTCCGCCATTTCGCTCAATATATACAAACCGATTTTATAGGGCGTATTGACAGTCAATCGGAACGGATAGTAGTATTTCAAATCGTTTGTCAAATCTGTCACGCATAAGTAGGATTGGCTGTAAGAACCGGGGGCCTGTATGATTCTTCCGCCGCAATTCTTAGCGGTAGAGATCACTTCTGCTTTCCCATCCTGTGCTCTGATTACCCATTCATAGCCGACTTTCGCATTTTCCTCCAATGCAAAATCCAACCGCAAGGTATCGACCCACAAGGTATCGTTTTGATCGATAATATACTCGTCCGCCATCCCTTTGATAGTGATGGTATTCAAGGTAGCATAATCGTAATTACCTTTATCCTCGGCGCAGGAAAATATTCCCGCCGCCATCAGCAGTCCTGTCAAAAAATATAGTGCTTTCATTATTTCTAAAAATTAGCCGGGATCTTTAAACGAATCCCATTGTCATCAACAAATTCTTCCTTTTCGAATAGATCTTTCAACTTTAAGATAGCCGTACATTCCTGTGGGTACTCACTCCAGGTAATACCATAATATAAAGACTTTTTCAAAGGCTCCCGGCCCCAGATCTTCACCCATTCCCGCAATTTGGTGGGGTGCCAGGTGCCAAACCCTTCTTCCCAGGCATCCCACCAGTCCGGTTGCTCCAGTACATCGGAAGCCTGTAGCCAAATCGTCCGTTTTTCATCCACCCCGGGCACCAAATCCCCACCTTCTACTACACGGAGGCCCAATTGTTTCGCTCTCTGCTCCATTTCCTGCGAACGTTTCCAAACTACCCACAGGGTATCAACTGTTTTATTCGCCTGCACTGTTTGTTCCAATTCAAACGGCTCGTAATCTACCGTTTCCTGAGCGCTGCTGCCAGTTATCACTTCCAGGTGATAAGTTCGGGCCTTATCCGTAGCTTGTCCCGTAAGCTGTACGGGAACTCCCATCCGATACCTGTCGAATGATTTGTCTTCGTAGGCAAACGAGTAGACGATCGTATCCCCTCTAAGGAGTAAAGTCGGATTATAGATGGCTACGCTGTCCGTTTTGAAGTAGACTCCCCCTAAACTTAAAGGATACATCTCCCGGTCTGCTTCCTGGCAAGCAAAGACCAAACACGCCAGAACAGCAACTATTCCTATATAAATTCTGTTTTTCATGTCGCTTAGTTTACTTGTTATTATCTCCGAATTCGATTTCATCTACCGGTAGGGGCAATTCATAGATTGCGCGGGTTGCCGGAATATTTTCTTCTCTCGTCTGAATATTCAGGAAAAGGCGTTTATTGAAATAGAACAATTTTCCTTCGCCCCAATACTCTTTCTGACACTCGTAGACCAACTGCTCCCGCAATGCACCTCCGTTATGTTCCAAAGAAGTGGGCAAAGCCGGTAAATTTCTTGCCGCCCGCACCAGATTCAGCAAGCGATAGGACTCTGCCGGATTGGTTTCCAGATTTGCTTCTGCGGCGATATAATACATTTCGGACAACCGAATCAACGGCAAAGTTGTTTTCCAGGGTGTTTTATCCTCTTCTCCCCCTGGAGCGAACTTACGCTCATATTTACATAGATACCAGTAATTCGGGATAGCATTCGTATTTTTAAACCAGTAATTCGTCCGATAATCTTCTTCGCTTCCATAACTGCGCCCATCCTGATAGACATAATCCTGAAACAGATTATCCAACGCATGATCAGCTTTTCCCACTTTTTTCGAAAGATGTTCGTCCGTCTTCGAATCATACAACGACCAGATCAATTCGCGTTCAAACATTTTATCCCGTTTTTCAGCGGAAGCAATGTCCTCTCTTCGTACAAAACCGAAGATATCTTTCCCACCTTCGATTACTTCGTCAGCATATTTCAGCGCATTCGGATAATCCTCTTTTAACTCATAAAGCCGTGCCAGCGTAGCACAAACCGCATAATAGTTCATCCGACATCCACGGAATGAGAAAGCCAGCCCTTTGATTTGTGGGGCCTCTGCTTCTGCAAACTCCTCTTTTGTTTCATCGCGTCCATAAATCTTGATCGGGTCGTTTTTCAAAAGCATGTAGGCGGAATCCAAATCCCGCTGGATACGGGAAAGCACTTCGCTTGCGGGCATCATTCGGACAACTTGGTTGGAAAATGTCTCGTGATAAGGGATCGAGCGGGTATCTGTTCCGGCTTCTTTCAGAACCGGTCCGTATAAACGCAACAAATCCAAATGTAAATAGGCACGTAAGCCCAGAGCTTCTCCCCGGATCAGGTTGTAATATTCCAGATCGTCCGGATTTTTCTCCTTTAAATGATCAAGCACGAGGTTCGTATTGGCAATTGCCTTGTACATCTGTGACCAAGTTGCCTTTAAACGACTCTCTACATCCATATTTTTATAATCGAAACGATAGAACTCACTCTTTTTTTTCCAATAGTGAACAATCTCATCCGGAAAGCCGGCGGTCAGTTCATAGCCATAGGCCGTAGGCGCAGTCAGCAGTAAATAGCTCCCGGTTAGGGTCTGAATAAATCCCTGTTCGTCTTCGAACATTTTATCTGCTTCTACCTCACCGTATGGCTTCAAATCCAGCCAGCTATTGCAGGCAAGCAGAAACATCGCGCAAAACAAACAGCCGATTATATTGATTTTCTTCATCATGACATTAGAAATTTAGATTTAACGAAAAGGTAAATTCCCGGGCAAAAGGATAATCCAATCCCCGTTCGCGCTTGATCGTAGAGACATAAAACAGATCGCTCGTATTCAAACCGATGCGTGCACTCGAAAATCCGATCTTTTTTAACCATTCGTGCGGCAGACGATATGATAAGGAAATATTACTCATCTCCAGATAATTATAATCCTGAACGAAGCGGCTGGTTGCATTCGATACCGTCCGGTCGGAAATATTCTTGTAGAAGGAATAATCGCCCGGTTGCTGCCATCTTTCGTCCAAGACACGTTTGTCGGCATTAGCATATCCCATCACGCCTTCCACCCGTTCTGCCAGAGTTGAATTATATTGTTGCGCACCGAAACTATACCGCATCAGTATATTCAGTTGCCAATTTTTCCACATGATATTGGCCCCGATATTCCCTTCCAATTTCGGATCGGTGCATCCGACTACGACTTTGTCTTTGTAATTCCATTTTTCCGTAATTTTACCCTCACGCGTCAGGAAAAGCTCTTTGCCCGATGCCGGATTGATTCCCAACGAACGAACCGCCTTGATGGCATTGATGGACTCTCCTTCCTCGTACATGGCAATCGGAGCCGTTTGATCCGCTTTATCCGAAGTATTGTTTTCTTCATTCAAAGCCCGGAGAGCAGAGCTAATCTTCGTAATCCTGTTCTTGTTGTGCGTACCACTGAAATTAACGGCAAAATCAAATTGATCACGCCGGATCAGGACGGCATTGAGATCGAACTCATATCCTTTATTCCGCTGTTCTCCGAAATTCTCCGTATAGTTGGCAAACCCTAGCGAAGGAGTAACAGATACCGGCAAGAGTAAACCATTGGTCCGGTCGTCATAATAATCGAAACGCAAAGCCAGGCGCCGCTGCATCACTTCCAGGTCGAATCCGATGTTCCGCTTCAAACTGGTTTGCCATTCCAAGCGATTATTTCCAAAAGCCATAAAGGCAGCTCCCAAACCGTCATAATAAATCTGATCCTGAATGTATTCCAAGGTTGTACGAGCCTGATAGGGATCGAAGTTCTGGTTTCCGGTCTCTCCGATAGAAGCCCTCAAAGTCAGCCGGGTGAGCCAGCTTTCGGCATTCTCCAGAAAATGTTCCCGGTTGATATTCCAACCAGCCCCCACCGACCACAAAGGGGCAAACCGCTTGTCCTTTCCATATTTGGACGAGCCGTCCAAACGCCCTGAAAAATCAGCGAAATACCGATCGTCGAACGAATAGTTGATGTTAGCAAAAAATCCGGCCATCCGATCTTCCCCTTCCGAACCGGAAGGTTTGCTTCCTTCTTCGAATTTCGATCCGAACCACACTTCGTTGAAACGCCCGTCTAAAAAACCGACAGCTGTATAAGCATCCTTTATATTCCGGTTCTGCACCAGGTTTATCCCGATGCCAGTAAAGAGGATGTGGCGGTTTTGCTGTAAATTGTAATTCAGGGTTGCATTGATATTGTAAGAAAAACCTTTACCGTTCCCTTTTGTATATTCGCCTTTTTCTGAAGCCTCAAGGTTCTGATCGAGGAAATCCGTATGATCGGGAGAAACATATTTATCCGAGGTGTTGGTGGTCTTGGTCAACGACACAGAACCTTTAAAACGCAATTCGGGCAACAGCCACCAGTCGATATCCAGATTATCGGTTATCGTGGAGATCGTTGACTCGTCTTTATACGGCAAGGTCGCATTATATAAGGGATTGGTATACTGCGGATCGGTTTCATCCTGCGAAGTATGCGGTTCGTATTTTGCAATCAGTTTGCCCTCATTGTCATAAATGGGATTATAGGGATTCGCACTTGCATAAAGGGAAAAAGAACCGTAAGGAGAATTCTGCACATTTGTCTGCTGGAATTCAAAACTGTTCCGGACCGACACTTTATCCCGAATCCGGTAAGTCAGATCGAAAGAAGCCCCAAACACTTCCCGGTACGATTTTTTCATCACTCCTGCTTTCCGGTTATAATTCATCCCCAAACCATAAATTACGGCATTCGTTCCTCCGTCGATATATAGTGAATGGGTATGTGAAACGGCATTCCGAACCGGTTGGGCCAGCCAATCGGTGTTTACTCCCCGCTCCACATTTTGCTTTATCTTTTCCAAATGCTCTCTGTGGGTAACATAATCCATATTGAAAAGTCCGGATTTCTGCTCATATTCCAGTTTTTCCCGGGCATCCATCAAATTATAATCCGATAGATCCGCAACCGCCAGGCTGGTGCGATTGGAATAACTGACCTGCAGTTTACCGCTCTCCGGCCGCCTGGTTTCAATCACGACCACGCCATTGGCTGCACGTGATCCGTAAAGAATGGTAGCAGAAGCATCTTTCAATATCGTAATACTCTCGATCCGATCCATATCCATATCGAACACCCGCTGCAAAGTGACCTCATAACCATCTACAATGAAAGTCGGGACATTGCTATTCCCCATAAAACTACTCTCGCCCCGAACAAAAAAATCAGGCAGGGTATTCGGGTCGGAACCCATCAGGTTATTCTCTTTAATTTTAAACGAAGGATCCACCATCGACAAAGCCTGAATGAGGTTGACATTTCCGAACTTCCGCAATTCTTCCCGCTTGGCTTGAGTGACTGCACCGGTAAAGCTGCTTTTCGATTTGTTGAAATATCCAGTGACGACGACATCATCCAGTTCGTTCACAACATTTTTCATGACTACATCGATTCGGATTTCCTCACCAGCCGACGCAGCCTTAGCCTCCACGTCCTCCATGCCCACCATAGAAAACAACAAGATAGATTCCCCTTTCGGGATCATTAGTCCATACTTGCCTTCGGCATCTGTCGCGGTCCCCAAGGTTGTACCCTTCAACAGTACTGTCACCCCCGGTAACGGCTGTCCATTCTCATCGGTTACCCGTCCCGTCACCCGGATCATTTGCTGTTGAGCCTGAACCGTCCGGGGTTTGACGACGATCATATTATCCACCCGTTCCCATTGGAACTTACCTGCAAAGATTTTTTCCAACACCATTTCCAGTGCTTCCTCCTTTACCGACAAGGACACTTTCTGCCCGGTTTCCATCGCTTTGTCGTTAAAGAAGAAGAAAAGATTTGTCTGCTTTTCGAGCATCCTCAGGACAGTCACCATTTCCTCGTTCCGGCAATCCAAGGAAATTTTCATCTGTTGAGAATACGTAGTGGCACTTACTTGCATCAAGAAGGCCAAAAGAAGAAAAAAGGTCATTTTCATGCCACGTAGCAATTTTCGCAATAAATAATACGACGCAGCGGTTTCCGCTTGCTTTTTTTTCATAAATTTGAACATTGAGATTAAACATACCCGGTCTGTCTACCAAACTAGCCCGGAAATAACTCACTCTTCACCGGCAAAAGCTACCAACAATTGCCGGTGATTTTTTTTATTTAGTAGTAATTTTTACCCGATTTTCTCCTTCTATCCTAAAACGGACATCGACCACTTTACCGATTACCCGGAACAAATCTTCTGCCGACAGGTTTTTATTGATCACTCCAGTGAAAGTAAGCTCCCGTAGCGATTCATCAGCAAACTCCGCTTTTATTCCGTACCACCGGTATACCTGAACCATAATTTCGGCCAACGACATACGCCGGAATATAAAAAGTCCGTCTTTCCAACTCAGGAATTCCTGTACATCCACTTCGTGTACTTCCAGTCCTCCAGGAGTAGCCATCGCCTGTTGACCGGGAATCAATACCACTTCCTGCCCCGAGGTCTTCACCCGTACCTTTCCTTCAGCCAGGGTTGTAGCCACCCCTTTTTGCCCGGGGTAAGCATTCACGTTGAAATGAGTACCCAGTACTTCTATTTCCATATCGTTTACCATCACCCTGAAAGGATGCTGCGGATCTTTAGCTACTTCAAAATAAGCCTCTCCTTCAAGATATACCTTTCGTTCTTTTCCGCCAAATACTTCGGGATACTTCAATGTAGTTTCCGAATTCAGGTATACGATGGTGCCATCGGACAAACGCAGCCGATAATCCGCAGCCACCGGAATCTCCAGGGTATGGAATGCAACTCCTTGCCCCTGTGTGCGCATTTCATAAGTAATGCCCTGTAAACTGTCTTTGTGGATCTCTACTGTCCCGGATTGCCATACCTCTCCGTTTTTCTCTCCCCGTAAATCCAAGGTTTGCCCATCAGCCAGTGTCAACAGGATTCCATGCTGAGGACGCATATAAGCAGCCAAAGTGTGCTCCGGAGCTTTCTCCTTCGGTTGCCACAGATACCAAACCATAGCGGCACACAATAAAGGGAAAGCCACTATAGCCGCGTAACGCCATACCCGTCGCCAGGAGCGACGTTTCACCGATACCTGTTCCTGCATCTTATCCCTGATATCTTTCCAGAGCAAGGAATAATCCCCTTGTGGCATTTCCGCCACCCGATACATCCGCCGAATCGCCTCCCGGACTTCCGCATCCTGCAAATATTCCGCCTCCTTTCCTTCGGAAATAAGAAGCTTCCACAGTTTATGAAACAATGCACTCTGTTTATCTTTTAAAGGTTCGCTCATTTTTATCTTTTACATGTTATTACTTCAATAAAACCGGCCCTGCTTTTTCCTTGTTCCGATTAGATTGCACACGAACCTGCAATTAGGGTGAAAAAAATTAAACGATTTTTTTTAAAGAAAGTAAAAATAAAAAGGTAAGATTCATATTATCAGGATTTTCCTGTACGATATTTTTTATCTTCCGGTAAGCGATTTTCACCTGCGACTTCACCGTGTTCACCGATATGCCTAATTTATCAGCCGTATCGGTATAACTCATTCCTTCGACAACCGACATTACGAAGATTTTCCGGCAACTCTCCGGTAAAGTAGCTAAAATCCCGCGGATCAATTCAATTTTAGGGGTTAAGTCCTCTTCCTCTGAAGTATTCAGAAATCCCTGTTCGCGAACAATCTCCTCTTCCCTGACCTGTCGGATTTTTTGATGCCGGATGTAATTGAGTATATAATGACGTACGCTGGTATGCAAATACCCCTCGATAGATTGTGCAGCATCGATTTGCCGCCGATGATTCCACAAGTAGATGAAACTTTCCTGAACGGCATCCTGCGCCACTTGAGTATCCTGCCACAAACCAAGAGCTGAAAGATACATGCTCCGTGAAAATTCGCGGTACACCTGCTCGAAGGCTTTCACATCCCCGGCAATCAATTTTCGTATAACAGCCTTATCTTCCATATTCTTTTTCCTTCACTACCCAACACTCGATATTGCGCATTCCCGAAGAAAAATTCCTTTTCCATTACAAAAGTAATACATATGGCGCAAAATAAAAAGGAAGGGTGTCGAAATCGACAAGTCGATTCCAACACCCCTTTCTTATGAATGAACTCAATCAGGTTTACTTACCGTATTCCATAGCAGCTAAGCGTTTATAGCCGTTCAGCTTCCATTTGGCATCATTCTCAGTTTCCTGGAACAAGCGCTCTGCATCTTCGGGAGCAGCTTTCATCAAAGAATTGAAACGCACTTCTCCCATCAGGAATTCGCGGAACTTAGCATAATCCGGTTCTTTGGAATCCAATTGGAAGGGATTTTTACCTTCTGTTTCCAACATTGGGTTGTAGCGATACAGCTGCCAATAACCACATTCCACTGCTTTCTTCTCTTCCTGTTGTGATTTACCCATGCTGGCTTTCAGACCATGGTTGATACAGGGAGCATAAGCGATGATCAAAGACGGTCCGG
Organism: Bacteroides sp.; assembly: GCA_021771575.1. Classification (GTDB taxonomy): domain Bacteria; phylum Bacteroidota; class Bacteroidia; order Bacteroidales; family Marinifilaceae; genus Odoribacter. The sequence goes on from JAETOX010000020.1 coordinate 16,569, forward strand.
GATAAGCCTCAGCTTCTTTCAAGGCCTTTATATATTGTGCCTGGTTCGCACCCATCGCAACCTGAGCTACGTATACATAACCGTAAGACATCGCCATCATACCCAGGTCTTTCTTCCGGATACGTTTACCACTGGCAGCAAATTTAGCAACAGCACCCGCCGGAGTAGATTTAGAAGATTGACCACCGGTATTGGAATAAACCTCGGTGTCTACAACCAGGATATTTACATCCTGACCGCTGGCGATCACATGATCCAATCCGCCGTAACCGATATCGTAAGCCCATCCGTCACCACCGAAGATCCATTGTGATTTCTTGGTGAAATAGGGTTTTAAAGTCAGGATTTCTTTAGCCACCGGAGCCGATTCTTTTTCCAGGGTTGCAACCAAAGCATCGCTGGTTGCCAAGGTCTTATCGCCATCGGTATAAGCGTCAATCCAAGCGTCGATAGCCGCTTGGGTATCGGCAGAAAACTCAGCTTTATTTTCTTCCAGCAGGCGTCTGGCTCTTTCGCGCAGGCGATTTGCTCCTTCAGCCATACCGAAACCGTATTCAGCATTATCTTCGAAGAGCGAGTTTGCCCAAGCCGGACCACGTCCGCTCTCGTAATTCGTACAATACGGAGTAGAAGGAGCCGAAGCACCGTATATAGAAGAACATCCGGTGGCATTGGCGATCATCATTCTTTCACCGAACAATTGAGAAATCAATTTGATATACGGAGTTTCTCCACAACCGGCACAAGCTCCGGAGAACTCGAACAAGGGTTGAGTGAACTGAGAATTCTTCACATTATTCGGCTCTACAAGCTGTTTATAACCAACTTTCAAGTCCATATAATGCCAACGCTCGATTTCAGCTTCCTGAGATTCCAGCGGTTTCATGATAAGTGCTTTATTCTTGGCAGGACAAACATCGGCACAGTTACCGCAACCGGTACAGTCGAGCGGAGATACCTGAATTTTGAACTTATATCCAGCTAATTCCTTACCGATTGCCGGTTTTACAACTGTTCCCGCCGGAGCAGCAGCAACCTCTTCTTCGGTCAGCAGGAAGGGACGGATAGAAGCATGAGGACATACATAAGCACACTGATTACACTGGATACAGTTTTCTACCTGCCATTCCGGTACATTGACAGCAATCCCCCGTTTTTCATATTTAGCCGTTCCACAAGGGAAAGTCCCGTCTTCATATCCATTGAAGGCACTTACAGTCAAGTTGTCCCCCTTCTGTGCATTCATCACATCAACGATCTTCCGAACAAATTCCGGACGAGTTTCGTCATGGAACAGTTGGTCTTCCGGCAAATTTTTCCACTCAGCAGGAACAGTCACTTTCACCAGATTCCCTTCTTTACCACCGGCATCTACAGCCGCGTAGTTCATGTTCACCACAGCTTCTCCTTTTTTTCCATACGATTTTTCAATGGCATGTTTCATCTCACTGACAGCCAACTCGTATGGAATCACATTGGTGATTTTGAAGAAAGCACTCTGCATAATGGTGTTGGTACGGTTACCCAATCCCAATTCCTGTCCGATTTTGGTTGCATTGATGATGTAGAAATTGATTTCATTCTCTGCCAGATATTTTTTCATGTGGTTCGGCAGATGTTTTTTGGTTTCTTCTTCATCCCAGATAGAGTTCAACAGGAATGAACCGCCTTTCTGCAATCCTTTCAATACATCGTACATGTGGATGTAAGCCGGAACATGGCAAGCGACAAAGTCGGGAGTAGTGATCAAATAAGTTGAGCGAATGGGACAATCTCCAAAACGCAGGTGGGAAGCCGTAAAACCGCCGGATTTTTTAGAATCGTAAGCAAAATAAGCCTGGCAATATTTATTGGTAGCTCCACCGATAATTTTGATCGAGTTTTTATTAGCTCCGACAGTACCGTCTGATCCAAGACCATAGAATTTAGCTTCGTAGGTACCGGCAGGCGTCATCTTCACATCTTCTTCAGCAGGCAAAGAACGGAAAGTCACATCGTCAACGATACCTATGGTAAATTGATTTTTCGGTTCGTTACGTTCCATATTTTTATATACAGCGATGATCTGGGAAGGAGTAACATCCTTAGAGCCCATACCATAACGTCCACCGACAATGATCGGAGCGTTTTCTTTTCCGTAGAAAATATCTTTCACATCCAGATATAAAGGATCGCCGTTAGCACCCGGTTCTTTCGTACGGTCTAACACAGTAATCCGCTTTACTGATGCGGGGATAGCTTCCATAAAGTATTTAGCGGAGAACGGACGATATAAATGTACCGAAATCATACCCACTTTCTTACCGCTGGCATTTTCATAATCGATCACTTCCCGGATAGTTTCCGTCACAGAACCCATAGCGATGATGATATTCTCAGCATCCGGAGCTCCGTAATAATCGAACGGACGATATGAACGACCGGTGATAGCGCTGATTTTTTCCATATAATCGGCAACCATATCCGGTACAGCATCATAAAATTTGTTAGAAGCCTCACGTCCCTGGAAATAAATATCCGGATTTTGTGCAGTACCCCGGGTTACCGGAGAGTCAGGATTCAACGCCCGGTTGCGGAAAGCTTGTAAAGCCTCCATATCCACCAATCCCTTCACATCTTCCATCTGCAATTCTTCGATCTTCTGAATCTCATGAGAAGTACGGAAACCATCAAAGAAATTCACGAACGGAATACGGGATTTAATCGCTGTCAGGTGAGACACAGCAGAAAGGTCCATTACTTCCTGAACAGATCCGGAAGCCAACATAGCGAAACCGGTCTGACGGGCAGCATATACATCTGCATGGTCACCGAAAATATTCAAAGCATGAGCAGCCAGAGCACGGGCACTTACGTGGAATACGCAAGGCAGTAATTCTCCGGCAATCTTATACATATTCGGAATCATCAATAATAACCCCTGTGATGCGGTATAAGTGGTAGTGAGTGCTCCGGCCTGTAAAGAACCATGAACGGCACCGGCAGCGCCGGCTTCTGACTGCATTTCCACCAGGCGAACAGGTTCTCCGAACATATTCTTTCTGCCTTTTGCAGCCCATTCATCTACATACTCTGCCATCGGAGAAGACGGAGTGATCGGATAAATGCAAGATACTTCACTGAACATGTATGCAACATGAGCAGCGGCCGCATTACCATCACAAGTGATAAATTTTTTTTCTTTTGCCATCGTTATAAAATTAATTATTCAATTTTAAACAGAAGGTTGAGATTCAACCGTCTATTTTATTTATCAATATATTATAGGTTTCCGGTATTTTACCTTCTACCTGATTTTCTTTCATACCAAACTAATATGTAAAACCCGCCAGCCATAACGGAATCACATCTCCTTTTCCTCTTTCGATCATATCTTCCATGACTTTTACTCCCGGTTCTACCCTGGAAGCTTTTCCTTCCTCACAAATCGTTATTTCATATTTTCCATCAACAAGAAAATCAGCATTTTCCGTATAATTGATACGACTCACCGGACATAGCTGACTCAGGAAAAAGGACTTCCGCAATACGGCCGGGTTGACTTCATCCAAACAGATCGCATTCAATAAATTCGGATTATGCAGGTAGAGTTTTTTTGGTTTTTTCCCACAATCGTCATCGCTTCCTTCTTCATATAATAGAGTCAGCAAACGAGCGTTTTTCATATAATTCAAATAGTTTGATACCGTTGCCCTGGATACACCGATTTCCTGACTTAACTTACTGATATTTACATTGCAGCCATATTCTTTTGCAGCAATGTATAATAATTGTTTCAGTTTTACCAAGTATTTCAGTTCGATCTGGTTGGCATAAGGGATGTCAAATTCAAGCGTCAGATTGATATTTTTCAGCAAATAATCGATATGCGATTTTTCTTCCAGATAAATCGGATAATAACCGTAATCGAGATAATGGACGAAATGAGCTAAAGGACGTACATTCTTTAATATTCCCTCTACAATTTGCTCGTGATTCTCTATAATTTCAGGAAAAGAATAAACCGGAAAAGATTGCCCGGTTTCCAGTTCCAAAAATTCCCGAAACGATAAACCGCTTAAATTATACATATCAACCACCCCTTTCAGGTAGGGATTCGATTTAATCCGAACGATAGAGGAAGATGTGAAAATAATCTGCAATTCGGGAAAAGCATCGTAACAAGCTCTCAACTCTTTATCCCATTCCGGATATTTATGAGCCTGATCCAATAGCAATACTTTACCTCCTAGTTTATAAAAATGCTCTACAAAATGAAACAGTCCGTCGTTTACAATAAACAAATTATTGACATTCACATATAAGCATGTATTATCCTGCTTATGGAATTCTTTACAATAATCCAACAAAAAATTAGTTTTCCCCACTCCCCGGCTACCTTTTACAGCGATCAACCGGCTATTCCGATCGATCTGGCCCATCAAACCTCTCCGGATGGAGGAAACCCGTTCTTTCAGAAGTGTCTTGTGTGTGCTAACTAAACTATTCATTTTTGTACTTTTGCCACACAAAGATAGTAGAAAAATAGTTTTTTTGCAATGTCGAGATTGCAATTCGTTTAAATAATTGCTATTTAGACTTATTACAAATACGTTGTGATAGCAAAAAAAGAAAGAAAGTTTAAATCAGAAACCAAAAACAAGAAAGATTTAAAAAATTTAAACTAAAAGGGAGAAAAATAAGAAAATATCAAACTTGAGGGAGAAAACGAAAAATGTCAAAAAAGTCGAAGCGGTCGGGATCTTTTTGTCCTTTTTCACCTCTTCGACTTTTTCGACTAAATAAATTTATTTATCATTCATAGAAATGAGAAATTCCTCATTTGATCTGGTCTTTTCAAGCCGGTCTTTTACAAACTGCATTGCTTCTATAGAATTCATATCGGTCAGGTAATTCCGCAGTATCCAGATCCGGTTCAGGGTATATTCTTCCATCAACAAATCTTCGCGGCGGGTACTGGAAGCGGTAATATCCACAGCCGGATAAATACGTTTGTTCGAAAGCTTCCGATCCAGTTGTAACTCCATATTACCGGTTCCCTTGAATTCTTCGAAAATCACATCATCCATTTTCGAACCGGTATCTGTCAAAGCAGTAGCCAGAATAGTCAGGGAACCTCCTCCCTCGATATTCCGGGCAGCACCGAAGAAACGTTTCGGCTTATGAAGTGCATTGGCATCCACACCACCGGAAAGTACTTTTCCGGAAGCCGGTGACACCGTATTGTACGCTCGGGCCAAACGAGTAATCGAATCCAACAAAATTACCACATCGTGCCCACATTCCACCATTCGCTTAGCCTTTTCCAGTACGATGTTAGCAACTTTCACATGTCGTTCGGCCGGTTCGTCGAAGGTTGAAGAAATAACTTCTGCTCTTACACTACGAGCCATATCGGTTACCTCTTCCGGTCGTTCGTCGATCAACAGAATAATCAGATACACTTCCGGATGATTAGCTGCAATGGCATTGGCAATCTCTTTCAATAAAACCGTCTTACCGGTTTTGGGCTGAGCAACGATCAGCCCCCGTTGTCCTTTACCTATGGGAGCGAACATATCTACCACACGGGTAGAAATAGTAGCTTTACCATTGCCTGTAATATTGAATTTTTCATTCGGGAAAAGTGGTGTCAGGTGATCGAAAGGTATCCTGTCACGAACAGCATCGGGAGATTTACCATTAATTTTCTCAACCTTAATCAGAGGAAAATATTTTTCTCCTTCTTTCGGAGGGCGTACCGTCCCTTCAACAGTATCTCCGGTTTGCAAACCAAACAGTTTGATCTGGCTCTGAGACACATAAATATCATCAGGAGAATTCAGATAATTGTAATCGGAAGAACGCAGGAAACCATACCCATCAGGCATAATTTCCAAAACACCGGAATTGAGGATGATTCCCTCGAATTCATAATATTTGTCGCGTTTATCGAAGCGCATTTTATTGGGATTCGGATTGACATTTCCGTTTCCATTTTCCCTGTGATTGTCCTCGTAACGATTGTTCTCGGTATTTTGATTTTCGTCGTAGAAATTTTCCGTATCGGCGGCTTGCTGAACTATCGGATTATTTTCTGTTCCTTCCACTGGATATTCATAATTATCCTTATTAAAAGGATCTTCGTTCGTTTCGCCAAAATCCAAGTCTTTTTCAATCACATCCTCGTGCACAAAACGACGTTGCTTTTGAAAATTAGTATTTTGTTGTTTGTTTTTATTGAAATCTTTCCGGTTATTTTGCCATTTTTCTTCCCGGTTGTTTTGTCCTTGCCGGAAACCCTCCCGACGGTGCATATCTTTTCTGGGATCGGCCGGTTTAGCTTCTTCCCCTTTGTTCTCTTCTTTTACAGGATATTCTTTCACTACGGCCTCTTCTAAAGTCACGGCCTCCTGACGGTCTTCTCCTGTCTTCTCTTCCTGGGGCTTTACTTCTTCCGGTTGCAAATTTTCTTTTTTATTTTCCCGGGCAAATTTCTGCACTCCACCTTTGGAATCCCCTACTTTCTCCACTCCTGTACGGATCACCCGCACGCGGGGTTTCTTTTCTTTCTTTTCCTGAGTAGTATTTTCTGTTGTCCCCCCCGGTTCTGTCACTGATTCCGTCTGAGCAGCCATCAATGCCTGCTGATCCAGTATCTTGTAAATAAGCTCTTGTTTTTTATAGGACTCGACTCTTTTGATATTTAACGTTTTGGCAATTTGCCGCAACTCCGCTAACAGCTTGTCATTTAGTTCCAGAATGTCATACATAAGTGATGATATGGATTATTTAATTGTAAGAATAATCATCTACATGGAAGCAGATGGAATTGAAATACGACACAAAAGTATAAATAAAATCTTTCATGACCAAAAGAAATATGGAAAGTATTTAAGAAATATACCAAAAAACAAACGAAAATCGGGAGACAAACCGGAAAATCATTAAATTTGTACCAACAAACAAAATATAAAATGGAAAGATTGCTATTTTTAGGTCTGGGTGGACAGGAAATTCTCTTTATTGCTTTGATTATTTTATTGCTTTTCGGGGGTAAAAAAATTCCGGAATTAATGAAAGGATTAGGGAAAGGTGTTAAAAGCTTCAAAGACGGAATGAACGGCGTAGAAGAGAAAAAGGATAACGATCCCCATGAGAAACAGATAAATCCCTGATCAGCGATATGCAGGAAGAGCAGGAGAAAGAAATGACTTTCTGGGATCATTTGGACGAACTCAGGAAGGTATTTTTTCACATCGCCCTGGCAGTGATATTGCTGGCAGTGATAGCTTTTGTGAATAAAAACTTATTATTCGATATCATTCTGGCTCCCCAACAACCGGATTTTATCCTATATCGTTTTTTTAACCGGCTAGCTCAGGAGTTTGCTATGCCTTCATTGGCAGTTGAAGATTTTCATGTAGAACTGATCAATATTCAGCTCACGTCCCAGTTTATGATTCACATGACGACTTCGCTCTATGCAGGTATATTGTTAGCTTCTCCTTATATAATTTATCAGCTGTTTGGTTTTATCAGCCCTGCCTTGCACGAAGCAGAACGGAAAACCTGTATAAAAATTCTGATACCGGCTTTTTTGTTATTTTTTATAGGAATTTTGCTGAATTATTATCTTATTTTCCCGCTTTCTTTTCGCTTTTTGGCGACCTATCAAGTGAGCGAACTGGTAGTGAATAAGATTTCCCTTTCTTCTTACATCAGCAGTTTTACCATGTTATCGCTATTACTGGGAGCTGCTTTCGAAATTCCGGTTATCGCTTATTTTTTAGCTAAATTAAAACTGATCAGCGCCGCTTTACTGAAGAAATACAGGAAACATGCTATTGTTGGTATTTTAATTCTGGCAGCCATTATTACGCCTACTTCCGACGTCTTCACCCTCCTGCTGGTATCCATACCGCTTGCCCTGTTGTATGAATTGAGTATTGTGGTGGTAAAAAGAGTAAAAGACAAGTAAAACCACAGTTGTGTCGAATTTACTTGTCTTTTTCTGTTTATTATTTTTTTGCTACCCGGATTCCATAAGAACAGAATAACAAATAAGCAGCACATACGGCAATAACAATGACCGAACCACCTTGTCCTCCCATGATATCTGCAGCAATTCCCATCAAGGGTGGTGCAATAGCTCCTCCGGCTACTCCGGTAATCATCAACCCGGATATTTCATTGGCCTTTTCAGGACGCGCCTGAATGGCCATGGAATATACTACAGCAAAAATACTGGAAGCTGCAAAAGCGATTATACATACTAAAGTGAGAATGGCCACCTGCCCATGAACAAACCAAAGTCCGCAAACCGCAATCAAGGTGATCAACATATTGATTCTGAAATATCCTTTTTCCGATAATTTCGCCAACAGAAAAGCTCCGCAGAAAGTACCGAGTGTACGAGCAGCAAAATACCAGCTCGTACCGTATCCTGCGCTTTCTGTGGATATACCGGGAACCCGCTCCAATAACAATTTCGGAGTTAATGTATTCATACCGACGTCTAAACCGACTACACACAAAATTCCGAAAAACAACAATAAAATTTTATGATCCCCCAACAATTTCAAAGTGGCAGCGAAAGAAGAGGCCTGATTTTCGGCTTGTTCCCGGCGTATAGGGGTCATATACAACCAAGCCGTAGAAATCAGTGTAATGACGGCATAAATGGGAAACATGAGCGTCCAGTTGCCTAATGCCACCGAACAATACCCGGCCAGCAAAGGACCGACAAAAGAAGAAATCGCCTTCACAAATTGTCCTGCCGTTAAACTACTGGTTAGTCCCTTGCCCTGTACAACATTGGCCAGCAAAGGATTCAGCGACACTTGCAAGATCGTATTTCCAATACCCAACAAAGCAAAAGCCACGTAACAAGATATTTCACTGAAATCCACAAATGGCAATAACATGCCAGCAAAAGTAAATACCATACTCAATAAAACGGTATTTTTTCTGCCCATCCGATTCATCAACATCGCTGTCGGAACCGAAAGAATAAAAAACCAAAGAAATACCATAGAAGGTAAGAATCCGGCTTGTGTCTCACTCCAATGAAATTGTTCTTTAGCATAAGTCACCGAAATACCAACCAGATCACAAAAACCCATAATGAAAAAACCGAACATTACAGGCAGGATGTAAATAAATTTGTTTTTTTGTTCCATTCCGATTTTCTATAAATGATTTAATAATGAAGTTTTCTTTTCGTTCACCAGATGTACGATCAATTCTCCGAACAAGGTGTTAGCCCAGGCAAACCATTTACGGGTAAATTTTGCCGGATCATCTTTATGAAAAGACTCATGCATAAAGCCTGTTCCCCCGTCCGTATCCCTCAACATCCGCACACATTCCCGCACTTCCTCATCCCGGGTAGCAGTAAAAGCCCGCATAATCAGACTCATCGGCCACACCATATCGTAACCAATGTGAGGGCCCCCGATCCCTTCCCCTGCTTTTCCCTGGAAGAAATAAGGGTTATGTCGACTCCAGATTAATTTTCGGGTATTCTGATAAACCGGATCCAGCACAGATAATGTCCCCAGATAAGGCATGGCCAGCAAACTCGGCACATTGGCATCGTCCATAAAATAGTGATTTCCGAATCCATCTACTTCAAAAGCATAAACTCTACCGAATTCCGGATGGGTAGCTATCGCATAGCGATTCACTGCCGCCTGAACTTCTTCGGCTAAAGCCATACAACGGCCGGCAAAAGCCAGGTCTCCGGTCACTTTTTTCGAAATCTCGGCCAATTGTTTCAAAGAAGTGATGGCGAAAAGATTAGAAGGAACTAAAAACCCGAAAGTCGTTGCATCGTCCGAAGGCCGGAAAGAGGAAACGATCAGTCCGACCGGATTTACCGGTGCTCCCCAACCGTCATTGCTCAAAGTATCCAACTGTCGTTCCGTGTGACGTTGAAATTTATACGGCCCTTTATTCTCTTTCCGCTGTTGTTCCTGAAACGTTTGTAACACCAAAGCCATAGATTTACGCCATTCCTGATCGAAGACCCCTGTATCTCCCGTTACTTTCCAATAACGATAGGCCAAACGGATGGGATAGCAAAGCGAATCGATCTCCCATTTCCGTTCGTGTACGTAGGGCTTCATTTCTGTGAGATCTGTAGCCCACTCACTTGATTGCGCACCATGTGTAAAAGCATTGGCGTACCGATCCAGTTGGATACACTTCGTCTGACGGTTGATCACGCCAGCAATCAATAAGCGTAATTGCTCATCTTTTCTACACAAAGGTATATACGGCCATACCTGTGCTCCGGAATCCCTCAGCCACATTGCATTGATATCTCCGGTGATTACAAACGTATCCGGTTTTCCACCGTCCATCTTGAAATCGACTGTCGTATCCAGCGTATTGGGGAAGCAATTTTCAAACATCCAAGCCAATTTAGGATCTTGCAATTGTTTTTTGGTTGCAGCGATCACCTCTTCTACAGCTTTAGAAGTAAAATGACGATCTTCAAGTTTCGGACGTTTACAAGTATAGTCCGTTCCTGCTATCAAGCTACTTTTGAAAGTATCGCCAATCATCGCTTTTAAAGGGGAACCACTCATTGCCGCGGCAGCAATTGCCAAGCCGCTTTTTTTCAGAAAATCTCTCCTCGTAACCATGTGGTATAAAATAAAGTTATCACACTACCTAATCAAGGGGACGAATTTATTTAAAAAATCATTGGAAATCTATTTTTCTCTTAGGTTTTTAAAAACTTCTTTCAAATTAATAAGGATGTGGGATTGTCCTAAAAAATATCCCCACATTCCCGCTTCGAATAAATCCCAAAAACGGGAGTGCCGCTCCCGTCCAGAAAAATCCGGGCATATTCCCCACAATCCCACCACAATGCACACCCATACAATCACCGGCCATCCAATTAGTTCCCCATTTTCTTCCCACTTCCCCCGACGATTGTATTTTTTCCCCTTTGTCATTCCGGTATAGCGATAGATAATTTGTCTTTCTTCTATTTTTTGTTTATTTTTTCTGATTTTGCACACTAATCTTATTAATAATTTCATACGCTATTTGTTTTTAACCGTTTAACAAGCACCAGACAAGTTTAGTTTATATTAAGACTTGCTGTTATAACGTATTATAGAAGAAAAGATCAAAATCTGACAAATAGCTTTTAACTTTCTGAAAATCTGAATCTGGTAAAAAAATCAACCGACAAATTCTATAAAGGTCCATTTTTCAACTTCCCCTAGGATAGATATTCTCAATATCAACCGTTTACAACCCAGACAAGCAGATATTCCCTTTATTATCCCCTTCGACTCCCCCTATCTTTTTTTTCTTATACAAGCAATCAGGTTTCTTCTAAGCTCATCAATAAATTTTGTTGCATGCTCTCTCCCACGCAACTGAAATAACAAGGAATCATAATTTACCGGAAACTCCATGCCGAAAAGCTGCGCCATAAAGCGTACCGCACCAATTTGAGAAACATTTCCATTCCGGCATTGCAACCTTTGGGAAGTTAACAAGGCAAGGGATAATTCGATCAGTTCGGTCGGCCCTAATTTCAGGCAATAATCCGGATTCAAAGTCATTTGTCCTGAAGTAAATAATTTTTCCTGCCGTTCAAAAGAGGCATGTTGCAAGTTTAAATAACGATCTATCTGAAATTTGACTTCGGCAGGAAGACGCTCCTTTTTACAGGGTTTACCTTCTTTTTCTATTCTCAGAAAGGTATGAGTCCATCCCTGTTGCTCATCATAAGCAAATAAACGGCTCAGCTGATAAAAACGATCCGTCACCACTTGCTTCAATACGGTATCCTCCCGGACCTGTACCATCCATTCCGCTAAAAGAGAAGTACACATAATTTCGCCTGTCATCAAACGACTATTAAAATCACCTAAACTCCGGGCTCCGTTAAATTCCACCCGCTCTGACCGATCCTGATAAATAATTACGTCGGCACACATTAAATCACGTAAATAGAGCATTACGACATCCAAACATTCCATTATAATACACGTCAATTTTCTGTATCCCTAAATACAGTTATTTTTTACTAACGCATACATTTATTACTTGCCGACTTATATAAAAGTCCTGTTCCGGTCTTCAAAGGAAAGTACTGTCTATATAAACTAAATGCAACGATTTATACACCAAAATATTCTCCACAAAAGTATAAAAGAAACAGACTTTTACCAAGTTAATTAATTATCTTTCTCCGTTCCACCACCAACCATTGCCAAACAGATTATCGATAAACATCACCGAATGTGTAAAAACAGTATGATTTTCATCACACCACATCAATATAAAACACGATCAATTAAACCCAAAACAAATCTAAAAATAAAAAAATATAGAGAGAAAAGTCCTAATATTTAATTAATTTTCTTATCTTAGTAACCTAAAATAACATATAATGATTGATTTTAATGAATATATTTGCAACGGAGAACCTGGCAAGCAAGAAAAAGCTTCAGCCTGGAAAACCGCCATCGGGCTTCAGTCAGTAGCTGGCTTGCTGCCCTCTGAATACTTACAAGATACTTTGGTCAAACACATAGAGGGTGATATTAGCATTGATGAGGTAAAAGCGCTTATCGATGAATATTACCAATCTAAAACTGTCCGTACTCCGCATGATAAAGATACGGAAGAAGCAGACAAAGTTTCAGTTAATATTACCCAGATATTGAATGAAAAGTCATTTACTTATTCTGTAACAGGCTTTACTTCTATTCATCGTAGACTATTTGAAGGTATATTCAAATCCGCAGGAAAAATCCGGGACTACGACATCACAAAGAAAGAATGGGTGCTCCGAGGTGATACGGTACTATATGTCAATACAGAGGATCTACATAAAGCTATTGAATATGATTTGGAACAGGAAAAGAACTTCTCTTACAAAGGATTATCCTGGGATGAAATTACAGAGCATATAGCCAAATTCGTTTCAAATCTTTGGCAGAAATATCCATTTGGTGAGGGAAACACCCGGACAATGGCTGTCTTTATAATTAAATATCTGCGAAGTATCGGTTTCGATGTGAAGAATGAATTATTTGCCGAACACTCCTGGTATTTTCGCAATGCACTGGTTCGTGCCAATTACCGTAATGTACATAAAAACATTGAGCCTGATATGAGTTTTTTGATTCTTTTTCTTAGAAATTTGATGATGGGTGAACACAATGAATTGAGAAATCGGTATATGGTTGTGAATCTTCCATCAAAATAGATTAATGAACAAAAACCATAAATAACTATCAAACCGTTCGAATGTTCCGGTAGTTAGTTTTTCTCAGAATTTCACAAACAAGATGGATGAAACGGTTTATCAGAAATCTCACTGTCTCATCCATTTTGATTGTTTTATCCCTTTAAATAAATAATTTTCTTAGTCCCAAAAAATTCTTCTTCGAAAAAATCAGGTATAGCATAAACTTTCACCCGGGAACGATAAGGGGCAATTTCTTCTTCGAAATCTCCGCCTTTCAAGTATAGGATACCATTGTCCAATTCATTTTCCGAGCGGGAAGCGATCTTTCCCCGTACCCATTTTACAAAAGCCGGGAAGGCGGTAACTGCTCGGCTGACAATGAAATCCGGCTTTTCCATTACGTTTTCAACCCGTGTCTGCTCTGCCCGTACATTCGTCAACCCCAAAGCCTCACTTATCCCCTGTACTACTCTGATTTTTTTTCCGATCGAATCTACCAGATAAAATTCCGATTCCGGAAAAAGTATCGCCAGCGGAATCCCAGGAAACCCACCCCCAGTGCCTACATCCATAATTTTAGTTCCGGGACGGAAGCGGATCACTTTAGCAATAGCCAGCGAATGCAACACATGATGAACCCAGAAATTTTCCATATCTTTCCGGGATATAACATTAATTTTTTCATTCCATTCCCGATAGAGCTGGTCTAAACAACCCAACTGCTGCCGTTGTTCAGCCGTTAAATCCGGGAAATATCGATAGATCAGTTCTACTGTATCCATAATCAAGGTTGTTTTTTGATCATATTATTATAAATCGGCAAAAAGATCAGACAAAGCAGCCCCACGACAATATATAAAAGAGTCATCGTCCCATGAGTAAGCAAAGCAAAAGTTTTCACCATTCTTTCGACATTGGGAATATGAGGCAAATAAATCATCAAAGCAGCGATCACCATAAAATGCCAGGCTCCAATCCCTCCCTGTACCGGCGCTACCATCCCATAACTGCTCAACACAAAAATCGTCAAGGCAACCAACATCCCCAGATGAGAAGTAAACTGAAAACAGAAAAAACAAACATAAAACATCAGGAAATACATCAACCAGATGAAAAGCGAGTAAGCAACGAACAATACTTTATGCTTCACCTCTTTTACCGACAACAATCCCTCTTTCAACCCACGCACAAAAGTATGAATACGTTCCTTAAAACGACTTTTCCCGACAAAATGCCACACGATCCAGACAGCAAAGAGCAATCCGGCAACAATCAATAACAACCAGGCAGAATGAAAAAGTTGTATGATCTTTTCTTCTATTGCCTTGTTTTCTTCGAAAAAAATTCCGATTTGCCTAAACTGAGTGACCACAGCCAGCAACGTAAGTAGCAATAAAATAATCATATCGATGATCCGTTCGGTGACCACCGTCCCCAGTAACTTTGAAAAAGGGATGTCCTCATATTTCGTGACGACACCACAACGGGTAAATTCTCCCATCCGAGGGATAGCCAGATTAGCGAAATAGCCGATCATGACCCCCATAAAACTATTCCAGAACGACATGCGATAGCCCATAGAAGAAGTCAGCAATTGCCAACGCAAAGCCCGACTGACATGACTAGCGATCCCCATACCACAGGCAATCCAGATCCAGGTATAATCAACATCTTCCCGCAATACGGTCAATAAGTCTCCCCAATTCTGATCGCGGTATACCAGCCAGAACAGAAATACCGAAACAGCCAGAAAAAGAAAAAACCGGATGATATTTTTATAAAGAGGACGCATAAGAATTCATTAATTACGGCACAAATGTACAAAATAATGCCCAGCCCAAAACCGTTTTCAGCTGAAAATGTATACTTTTGCAACATGAGTATAGTCAGAGCTAAAAAAAGTCTGGGCCAGCATTTTTTGCGGGATCAGAACATTGCACGTAAAATTACAGAAAGCCTTCAGCCTCTCACCCGGGAAGTATTGGAGATCGGCCCCGGTATGGGCGTACTGACGCGGTATTTATTCGCCGATACCCGTTTTTCCGTCCGTGCGATTGATGTCGACCGCGAATCTATCGAATACCTGCATAACGAATTGCCCGAATATAAAGACCGTATTTTATACGGAGATTTTCTGAAAACCGATATCCGCGAATATTACACAGAACCTTTTTCCGTTATCGGTAATCTGCCTTATAATATTTCTTCCCAGATCTTTTTCCGGATTATCGAAAACCGGGAATCGGTACGCCAGGTGGTTTGCATGATCCAAAAAGAAGTGGCGGAAAGAATTGCTGCGCCGCACGGAAGTAAGACTTATGGTATTCTGAGCGTCCTATTACAGACTTTTTACGATATCGAATACCTGTTCACCGTAGGAGAAAAAGTGTTTACCCCGCCTCCAAAAGTCAAATCGGCTGTGGTGCGGCTGCACCGTAACACCCGGGTACAACTGGAGTGCGACGAGAAGCTCTTTTTTAATGTGGTCAAAACAGGCTTCAACCAAAGACGGAAAACTTTGCGCAATTCCATTCGTGGGCTACTTCCTCCGGGATTCGAGTCGGATTATCTCAATATGCGACCGGAACAACTGAGCGTTTCCGATTTCCTGCAACTTTGTATAGCACTGGAGCAAAACAGAAATCCGCAAAATGAAACCACGAATCAGGTAACCCAGTAATTCTAAGAATCATGCAACAATTTGAACTAACCCACGAATTCCTCATTCAACTTGAAGAGTGGATCGACGCCGATAACAAACAGGCAGTAAGCCAGCAGCTCGCAGACCTCCACCCGGCAGACATCGCAGAAATCCTGGAGGAACTGAACAATGAACAGGCACAATTTATCTTTTTGCTGCTCGACAATGAAAAAGCGGGAGACGTATTAGCAGACATCGATGAGGAAGAACGGGTACATTTTATCGAATCCTTTCCAGCCGAAACAATCGCCCGCCGTTTTATCGACAACATGGACTCGGACGACGCCGCCGATTTGGTGGCCAGCATGTCCAACGAACAACAGCATGAAGTGTTGTCGCACATGGAAGACCTCGAGCAAGCCGGAGATATCGTGGATTTGTTGCATTACGATGAAGATACGGCCGGAGGTCTGATGGCCAAGGAGCTAGTCAGTGTCAACGAAAACTGGACCGTATTGACCTGCCTGCGGGAAGTGAGCCGGCAAGCGGAAAATCTGGATGAAATCTACAACATTTATGTAGTCGACGACGATAATAAACTCAAGGGAAGGCTGTCCCTGAAAAAAATCATTACAGCTCCTACTTCTGCCAAAATCGTCAATCTGTACCATGCCGATATCGTATCGGTGAAAACGGACGAACCAGCGGAATCTGTTGCCCTCATCATGCAAAAATACGACCTCGTAGCTGTACCGGTTGTCGATCAGGTGGGACGTTTGGCAGGTCGAATCACTATTGACGACGTAGTTGACTTTATCCGGGAAGAGGCGGATAAGGACTATCAGATGATGTCCGGTATTTCGCAAGACGTGGAATCTTCAGACAGCATCTGGGACCAGACGAAAGCTCGCTTACCCTGGCTAATCATCGCTCTATTCGGCGGAATGGTTTCGGCTTGGATGATTTCCCGGTATGAAGCCGAAATCGCCCTTTTTCCGGTAACTGCCATGTTCATTCCGGTGATCACCGCTATGGGGGGAAATGTGGGTATCCAATCTTCTGCCATCGTCGTCAAAGGTCTAGCCTCTAATTCTCTGAGCCTTAAACATGGTTTCCGGAATATCATGAAGGAAATAGGCGGAGCACTTATCAATGCAACCATTTGTTCTTCCATCATCTTCTTTCTCACCATGGCCTTTGGTATGCCAACCCTGGCTATGCCCATCACGGTTACCCTCTCGCTGTTCGTAGTGAT
>JAETOX010000021.1 GCA_021771575.1 Bacteroides sp.
TCTCGAAAACGGGTTGCCCATTAAGGAAGCTGCAATCAAAGGAGCTTCCGAAGTATCGGGGGCCCTCACCTCTTCGACACTGACCACCATCGTTGTGTTCCTGCCGATCGTCTATATCCAAGGAGCTGCCGGAGAATTGTTCAAAGAACAAGCCTGGACCGTGTCTTTCTCTCTGTTATCCTCCCTTTTTGTGGCTATCCTGCTCATTCCGATGCTGGCAGCACAATATATCAAACGTCCCGATGCCAAACGGGAATCTGTCAAAATCAAAGGATACGGCCATTTCGTCGGAAAGCTGTTGAAACATCGCTATGTAGTGGTATTGACAGCCCTGGTTGTGATGGCAGGCAGTTATATGCTGCTGCCCCTCATCGATATGGAATTCATGCCGAAAGCCGAATCCCGGGAGTTTTCGACCTATTTAACCCTGGAACCCGGAACCCGGCTGGCCAGTACCGATCAGGCAGCGGCAACCATCGAAAATATGATTGCCGAACTGGGCGGGGAAGATATCGAATGGATTTTCACCCAAATCGGGCCTTCTACCACAAATGAAGAGCAAAGCAGCGGCAAACTGGAAGGAGAAAATCAGGCAGAAATCAAAGTGAAATTAAAGAGTAAAGCCAGAATCGATGCCGATTATCTGATTACTCAACTGAGTCATAATTATGCCATCCCCGAAGGTATAGAAATTTCTTTCGAAAAAGAACAATCGGCCTTGCAAAGTATCCTAGGCACCGAAGGCGCTCCGGTAATCATCGAAATCAAAGGAGAAGAACTGGAACTTATCGACGAACTCAGTACTGAAGTGAAAGAAAAAATAGCTTCTATTCCGGGATTATATGATTTGAAAACATCTATGGAAAGAGGAGCGCCGGAAGTAAACATCTCGATCGACCGTCTGAAAAGCGGTATTTACGGAGTAGACATCGCATCCGTTGCTTCGCAGGTACAAGAAAAACTCAACGGAAAGAGCGCCAGTACTTTTGAGCACGAAGGAGAACCCATCGATATCGAAATCCGCGTACCGGAAGTCTCTCTAAATGAACTGGAGAATGTCGAAATTACGCAGGGAGAAAAGAAATACCGCCTGGGTGAAATTGCAGAAGTATCGATCACGACTGCGCCTAAAGAAATCAACCGGAGTAATCAAAACCGGATCGGTAAGATAACGGCTATGCTGGAGAAAGGCTATACTCTGGGAAGTGTTACCCCGGCCATTAATGCCCAATTGAAGGAGATTCAGTTCCCAGCCAAGTATTCGGCCCAAATTACCGGCGAAGAGGAGAAACGGGCAGAATCTTTCAACGGTCTCTCGTTCGCTCTCTTGCTTTCGATCATTCTGGTGTATATGGTTATGGCCTCGCAGTTCGAGTCTTTGCGTCATCCTTTTACCATCTTACTGACGATACCGCTGGCCGGCGTAGGTTGTATCTATGCTTTCCTGCTGGCGGGAGCTTCGCTCAATATGATGGCTTTTATCGGCATCATTATGCTGGCGGGTATTGCTGTCAATAACTCTATTCTGCTGGTGGACGCTACCAATAAACTTAAAGGAAGCGGACTTAACCTGACAGAAGCACTCCAAGCAGCAGCGCAACAACGTATCCGGCCGATCGTGATGACCAGTCTGACTACTATTCTGGCCTTGCTCCCGATGTGTTTCGGTTTCGGTGAAGGTGCCTCTCTGCGTTCTCCTATGGCTTTGGCCGTTATCGGCGGATTGTTCACTTCCACCGTAATGACGCT
Organism: Bacteroides sp.; assembly: GCA_021771575.1. Classification (GTDB taxonomy): domain Bacteria; phylum Bacteroidota; class Bacteroidia; order Bacteroidales; family Marinifilaceae; genus Odoribacter. The sequence continues at coordinate 1,750 of JAETOX010000021.1, forward strand.
GGTGGTGATTCCTTGTGTGTACTTTATCTTCGATAAAAAGGTCAAAACAGTCGAAAAGGAATAAAGATTGTAATATTAATTTTTTTGTAATGGGAACAGTTAAACATTTTGAGGAATTCAAAATATGGCAAGATGCACGGCTACTTGTAAAAGATATCTATAAGCTTACCAGCATGATCAAAGATTATGGATATAATGACCAACTTCAAAGGGCAGCTGTTTCTATCATGAACAACATAACCGAAGGCGCTGAATCAGGGTCGGATATTATGTTCAAAAAATTTTTATACATCGCCAAAGGTAGTTGCGGAGAAGTCCGCAATATGTTATATATAGGAAGTGATTTGAATTATTTCCAGACGGAAAAAGCGGATGAACTTATTAAGGAATGTAAATATCTTTCTGTTGGAATTTTCAATTTGATCGATTATTTGAATAAACCGAAAAGTCAAAATAAAACAGCTCTCTAAATACCCATAAAGTATTTTTTGGACTTTTTTGACGTCTTCGACATTTTTGACATTTTTGACTTAAATAAAATGAACCGACTTATAAAGCGTAAAGTACTGATTTCGATGCTCTTCATTGGATTGACGATGATGGGAGCATTTTCCTATAAGTATTTATCCATGGAGCTGTATCCGGATGCGGAATTTCCAACCCTGAATGTGAGTATTTCCGCCAAAAACGAACTGGATCCTAAGTACATCGAAAGCCAGGCAGCGATTCCTGTGGAGGGTGTGATCAGCGGACTGGAAGGAGTAGAAGAAATCAATACCCGCATTTCTACCCGGAATGCACAGATTACGGTATCTTTTACCAAGAATACCAATATCAAATACGCCTACCTGAAACTGGAGGAAAAGATTAAAGCCCTCTCCAAAAATATGCCCGAAGAGTTTACTGTACAGGTAAATAAAAGTGGGATGGGAATGGCTAGCGACCAGTTTATGACTTTACAGATTCTCGGAGACGAAGACGTGGATTATGTGCGTAATATCACAGATAACGACATCGCCCCTATCCTGGAAAGTACCGATGGAGTGGCAGCCGTCAATGTCATGGGAGGCCGTCAGAAAAGTATTGAAATCCTACTGGATCAGGAAAAATGCAAGGCACTGAACATCACTGCTTCTCAAATCAGTTCGCTTATCGGTCAGAATATGTCGGAAAAGACGTTTGCCGGATCTGTATTTGAGGATTCTAAACGTTATTTTGTGAATGTAACCGCTGAATACCTGGCTACCGAAGATTTAGGAAATATTGTAGTTGCTAAGGGTCCGGTATTATTGAAAGATATTGCAGATATCAATTTCGGCATCAAAGAAGAGGAATCTTATTCCCGTGTCAACGGGCAGGAAGTGATTACCTGTATTATCGCCAAATCTCCCCTGGTGAATATTATCGATCTTTCGGAACGTATCCGGGAAGAAATCGACCAATTGAATATCGAATTGGCCCCTAAAGGTATATCTATTCAGGTAGACACCGATGCTGCCGAAACCATGAGTGAAAATATCAATACCATTATCAATCTGGGCTTGACCGGAGCGATTTTAGCTATTTTTATTCTTTACCTGTTTTTACGCAATTTCAAGATTGTCACTTTTATCGCCGTCGCTATACCGATTTCGGTGTTTTCGGCCTTTTATTTCTTTTATTTCTTCGGCATCAGCATCAATACCCTTACGTTGACAGGGATAGCCCTGGCTGTGGGAATGTTATTGGATAACTCGGTGGTGGTTATGGAAAACATCTTCCGGTTACGGGCTTCCGGAGTAGATAAAGAAGAAGCTGCCGTACAGGGAACCCAAGAAGTGTCTAAAGCAGTGATTGCCGCTACCCTGACCACCATTACCGTATTCTTGCCCTTCCTGTTTTCTGACGATTTTATGCTCAAGCTTATCGGCGAACATATCGGGGTATCTATCATTACCACTTTGCTACTCTCATTAGTGGTCGCTTTACTGCTTATCCCAATGGCTGTGAATCAGTTTATGAAAAATCAGGGCGACCGGGTAAACTTCAGTACACTTTCCATCCACAGCCGGCCAGTACAGATCTATATCGCCCTATTAAAGATGTGTATGCGTAAACCGGCAACCGTAGTGATTACTGCCATGTTGATTCTGCTGGCCACCGTAGCTCTCTCGCTGACACTAACGATGAACACCCTGAAGGAAATCGAATCGGATACTTTCAATGTATACATGACTTTTCCTAACGGAAATACGTTGACGAAAACAGATGAAACTATCCGGCTGTACGAGCAACGGCTGGACGAGATCCCCGAAATCGAACAATACAGTTCGAAAATCTATCAGACAGACGCCACGGTTACCGTGAAATTAAAGGATGACTATGAAAAAATTGCCAAAAATACGCTCAACGATCTGAAAAGCACAGTTATCTCCTTATCCGAAGGGTTGCGGATCAGTGACATCAGTTTCGAAGCCATCGAAAGCAGCGAAAATTTTCGTGGCGGCGGCGGATCTATGGCCGGTGGCGATCAATTACTAAAGAAGATGGGTATGGGCACCCAAAGCGAAAAGATTGTCATTAAAGGGCAGGATTTCGAGAAAATGTCAAATCTGGCCGAATTGCTGAAATTCCAGCTCGAAGACTTGGATAACATCAGCTATTCTTCTGTCAGTTCTTCGCGGGGAAAACCAGAAGCCCGGATCGAATTCGATCAATATTTGATGGGGATATACGATATCACCCCCAACCAAGTGGTTGCTGAGTTAAATAATTTCGCACCTCAGAATACCACTTCTATCAAATATAAAACAGACGATCAGGAATACGATATCATTATTAAAGACAAGCTATTAGCAGAAAAACAGGAAGAAGAAAAAAAAGAACCGGTACGTACCCTGGAAGACCTTCGCAATATGGAAGTGACCAATCAGCATAATTCACTCACCGATTTGCGGAGTTTCAGCCATATCAACTTACGAAGAGGAGAAGGAAATATCAACCGGGTAAATCAGGATAAAGAAATTGTAGTGAACTACCGTTTCAATTCGGATGTCAACGAATCGAAAAACATATTGGAGGCAGCCCGGGCAGAGGTCGATGACCTGGTACAGGCAGCCGACATACCCACTGGCGTCGCCGTAGAAGTAGTGCATGAAGAGGATGAGACCGGTGAATTTACTTTCTTGATTCTGGCCGCTTTTATCATTATCTACATGATTCTGGCCTCGGTATTCGAATCGGTGACTGCCCCGATCGTGCTGATGTTCGCGATCCCATTGGCTGCTATCGGCTCGTTGCTGGCCCTGTTGTTCACCAGTAATTCATTGATGAACGCCAATGTATTGATCGGTGGTATCATTCTGATCGGTATTGTGGTAAACAACAGCATTATTCTAATCGATTATACTTCCCAACTCCGACGGCAGGGTAACCGCAAAACCAGGGCACTGATCATTGCCGGAATCTCGCGTATCCGCCCTATTCTGATCACGGCCATCACCACCATCGTAGCTATGTTCCCTTTGGCAATGGGACAAGGAGAATTTGTATCGGGTTTGGGAGCTCCTTTCGCCATTACCGTAATCGGGGGATTGACTATGAGTACTTTGCTGACCCTGATTATCATTCCTACCTTATACTCCGGGTTGGAAGATGCCTTGAGACGCTTACGCACTCAAAGTCTGTCCATGAAAATCATTCAGATTACTTTACTGATCACTGCCATTATCTGCATTTTCCTGTTTACCGGCTCGCTGATCTGGCGTTTGGGGTATCTGATTGGAGCAGTTGTCCTGGTTCCAGGAGTGACCTGGTTTATAGAAACCAGCTTACGTCAGGCCAACAGCCGGATCATACCTCCCGGAGAGGAAATCCATATCTCTATCCGAAACCTGGTCAAGATTTACGGACGTCCGAACGAATTCCAGCGCGAATGGGCTTCCGGGCAGTTGCTGCGTGAACGTTTGGGCCTGAAAGAAGAATACCGTCAGTGGTCGGATCTGCATCCATTGATATGGATGATTCCGATCTTCGGATTTATGATTTATTTCACTTATTTTTACCAGACCCTTACTTTCTGGGCTATTCTATTCGCTATCGGCACCTGGATGTTGGGTTGTAAACTTCTTGCTATCGGCAGTGAGTTCTTTACCGCACGGCAAAAATTTCTACTCGTCCGGCTGCTGAATATAGGAAGTATCATTCTTTATTATATTTCTCCTTTATTCAGCCTGATTTGGGCTTCTGCCAAATTTTCCAATTCCGGTCTCGCCATCCTGTTGGGAATGTTATGGTATATTGGCATTGCAGCTCATTATCTGTCGGAACGGATCCATAAATACAATATTAATATTGATCTTATCGAGGGTAGATTCCGGGAACTGAAAAAAGGTATCTACCGGACAGCTTCCAGAATTCCGTTTATCGGCTATAAGAAGAAACCGTTTAAGGCCCTCAATGCTGTATCGATGGACATTCATACCGGTATGTTTGGCCTGTTGGGTCCCAATGGAGCCGGTAAAACTACCCTGATGCGTATTATCTGCGGGATCTTCGAGCAGAGTTATGGGAAAATATTTATCAATGGGATCGATACTCAAAAGAAACGGGAAGAATTACAAGGCCTGATCGGTTATCTGCCTCAGGAATTCGGTACTTATGAAAATCTTACATCCTGGGAATTTCTGGAATATCAGGCTTTACTGAAAGGTATTTATCATCCGAAAACACGCGCCCAACGAATCAAAGAGGTGCTTGAAGCGGTCCACATGTACGAAAACAAAGATAAAAAGATCGGCGGTTTTTCGGGAGGTATGAAGCAACGTATCGGCATCGCCCAAACCCTGCTCAATTTGCCGCGTATCCTGGTAGTAGACGAACCGACGGCAGGCCTCGACCCCCGCGAACGGATCCGTTTCCGGAATCTGCTTGTGGAATTATCACGTAACCGGATTGTCATTTTCTCTACCCACATCATCGAAGATATCGCCAGTTCCTGTAATCAGGTCGGCGTGATCAACAAAGGCTCGCTGAAATACCACGGAACTCCTTCCGAAATGGCAGAAATCGCTAAAGACGTCACCTGGACTTTCGAGATCCCGGCCCGGGAATTCGCCAAACTTCCCCCGGATTTGTTACTGGTTCATCATATCCGCAACGGAGAAAATATTAAGGTCCGCTGTCTCTGTGAACAACAACCTGTACCGAATGCCGTACGTACCTCTCCTTTATTGGAAGATTCGTATCTGTGGCTGTTACGAAGTGTGAAACTGGCTAATCATGAGCAGATTATCACCTAAGCGATAAACGAAAAATTATAAACGTATGAAACACTATCTCACTCCCATACTCAAATTGAGCCAATATAATATCAAGATTATATTCGGCAATAAATTCATGTATTTTGTCCTGAGTGCCATCGGTTTTTATATCCTGACTGTCGCCCTGACCCTGATTTCGGACACAGAAATCACTCAGGCCACCGGGTATAATATGTTGCTGGTTCCTTCTATTTTATTGATTTTTTATCCCACTTGCTTCGGGATTCAAAATGATCAGGATGCCAAGATTATCGAGATCATTTTCGGGATTCCCAACTATCGGTATAAAATATGGCTTTTCCGACTACTGATCGCTTATATCATTTGCTTTGTTCTGACTTTTTTCCTGGCAGCCGTCACCGATTGGATGGTTGTTGAGGCTCCACCATTGAAGCTGACGATCCAAGCTATGGTCCCCTGCCTTTTTATCGGTATGCTCTGTTTTATGCTTAGTACCATCATCCGCAATGGAAACGGTACAGCGGTCATGACAATCATTATCGGACTGATCCTATTCTTACTGAATCAAATTCTCGATGTCAGCAAGTGGAATGTCTTTTTGAATCCCTTTAACGTTCCCCTCGACAAAAATCCTGAAATCTTCTATAATACTGTTTTCGAAAATCGGCTGATCATCCTGATCGCCACGGCTATTTTCTTGCTGGCAGGATTATATAAGACACAAAATAGGGAGAGGTTTATATAAACTAAGAACTAAAAATTCAGAATTTAAAAAAAATGGAAAGATGAAATCTATACTAAAAGAGAAGAGTTATAGGTTTGCTGTAAGGATTGTGAAATTAGGGCAGTAACTTCAACGTGAAAAAAATGAGTATATATTGAGTAAACAGATTTGTAAAAGTGGTACTTCTATTGGTACTTTGGTTTGTGAGGCCGAGTATGCACAAAGCCATGCAGATTATATCCATAAATTTTCAATAGCTCTCAAAGAAGCTAATGAAACAGATTACTGGTTACGCCTTCTAAAAGATACGAATTATATAGATGAAAAATATTTTTAAGCCTTCAGACAGACAATACCGCCTTAATAGCTCTTCTAACTATAAAAACCCTGAAATCTAAATCTCCCCAATAACCGCACACTTCCCCCTAACTTTCAGTTTTAAGTCTTTAGTCTTTAGTTTTTAGCTTTTTTTAGCTTTCAAATCGTTCTCTTCAATTTTTCGTTGATACGGGCACGGACTTTGACCATGGTATTTTTCTTCTTGATCCATTCCATCACTTGTACAAAATCGCCGGAATTTTGTAGTTCGAGGATTTTATCGTCCGCTTCACGACACATCATCTCCAATCGGCGGATTTTATAGTTATCGATAATTTTAGGAAGCAATTCGCCGAGCATCATTTCTTCGGTACGCATAGAAGTATCTTTCAGTGCCCAAAGCTTACTCAGCTCATAAGGTTCACTCAGGATATCGGCCACCGTAGTACATACTTCGGGATCCGGATGTCCGGCAAAATACTTGGCAGGGATAAAGCCGGCAGACCGAAAATGCTCTCGGTACTCTTGCTGAATAATCCGGAAACGAGGATTCAGCAATTCCAATTCATCTTCGTCCAGTTCTTGAATGATGTATTCCCCTACACAGACGGAATAAGCCATTCCATTCCGGATTTCTTCATACAACTCCAAACCACCGAAAAGTAAAAGGTAACGCACTAAAACAGTTTCCTCGATATCACAGGGAGTAAGGCTATTGGTTTTGGCAGGCGTGAGCTTCACCTGAGGGGCTTGCGGCACAGTATGGCGGACCACAGGGGTAAAGTCTCCGTTTTTTTCCTTCCGGATACGGGCAATTTCGGTATACAGAACTTTTTCTTCTACCTTCATCCGATTAGCCGTCTCCTGTACATACACCGAACGGGTGATATTGTCGGGAATCAAGGATATACTTTTGACGATATCGGTAATCAGCTTAGCACGCTCGATCGGATCATTCCCGGCTTGTTCCAATAACAGTTTGGTCTTAAAATGGATAAAGTCCGTCTCGTGGGCAGTAATATACTCCAACACTTCGGTAGCTGTATGGGCTTGTGCGTAGGAATCGGGATCTTCTCCTTCGGGCAAGGATACGACTCTGACATTCAGCCCCTCTTCCAACACCAGATCGATTCCCCGAAGCGAAGCTTTGATTCCGGCAGCATCTCCATCATAAATAATGGTCACATTGGGTGTCAACCGACGGATGAGGCGAATTTGTTCGACGGTCAGCGAAGTACCGGAAGAGGCCACCGTATTCTCTATGCCTTTTTGATGAAAAGAAATGACATCGAGATACCCCTCTACCAGATAACAACGGTTATGCTGGACGATGCTCTTTTTAGCAAAATAGATTCCGTATAAGGTCCGGCTTTTATGATAGATTTCGGATTCCGGCGAATTGAGATATTTGGCGCTTTTCTTATCATTGGTCATGATACGTCCACCGAAAGCAATGATCTTCCCCGCAAGGTCGCGGATCGGAAACATAACTCTCGAACGAAAACGGTCGAACAATCCACGTTCCGATTCAATGGTCAATCCGGTTTTTACCAGAAATTCTTTCTTATAGCCGTTATCCTGCGCCGATTGGGTAAAAGCATTCCACCCTTCCGGGCAATAACCCAAACCAAATTTTTCAATCGTCCGGTCATCCAGTCCTCGGCTGCGGAAATAGCCTAAACCGATCGATTTTCCTTCGTCGGTATGCCACAACTGACGGACAAAAAATTCTTCTGCATAATTGGTTACGATCAGCATACTCTCCCGCTCTGATTTCTCCTGCTTTTCGTGTTCCGAGAGCTCTTTCTCCTCGATAATAATATTATACTTAGTAGCTAGCCAGCGTAAGGCTTCGACATACGACAACTGTTCATGTTCCATTATGAAATTCACCGCATTCCCTCCCTTTCCGCATCCGAAACATTTATAAATGCCTTTAGCCGGAGAAACGGTAAACGAACCGGTTTTCTCATTATGAAAAGGACAACAGCCTACATAGTTCACTCCCCGTTTCTTCAGACTGACGAAATCGGAAATCACTTCATATATATCTGCTGTATCGAAAATTTTCTGTATGGTTGCCTGATCAATCATAATGCAAAGGTAAAAAAGTATAAAGGAAAAAGTAAATCCTGAAAAGTTAAAAGTGAAAAGCAAAAATAGCTTTTGTGATAATGTTTAAATTTCACAGAATTTTAACACATACTCATCCGATCCGTGGCACAGTTTTTGTATTTTTGTTGCCATGGAAACGTTTTTCATACTTTTCGTTTCCTTGGGCTAAATAAAACAATGTGCAAGCTGTCTTGTCACAAGTGTAGTAAAAATAACTATGACAGAAAACGAAAATTATCGGACAAAAGAAGAATTACTGGAAAATATTTCGGAATTATTTCTGAAGTACGGCTTACGTAGTACTTCCATGGAAGACATTTGTACTCATCTTAAAATTTCGAAGAAAACACTATATCAATATTTCAGTAATAAGGATGATGTGGTAGAGCAAGTATTACTTCAACGCAGAAACAATCACCGGATTCAGAAAGACCTGGAAGAATTGAAGCGTCTCAATTCAGTCGAAATCATGCTGACTATGCGAAATCACCTGATCGCCAGTCTGAACGGTCGTTTCCCTGCCAATCTTTTCGATTTGAAAAAATACCACCCCGAAGTATATAAACGGGTAAACGAAAAAGATCAGGTTTTTATTTATAATTTACTAACGGAAGTTATTGAAAAAGGAATTAAGAACGGTTATTTCCGCGCAGATATCGACAAAGAAGTGCAGGTATATCTTTTCGTCAAACAGATCGCTTTCCTGGGAGAACCGGAAATGATCAGCGAAATCAAATATCCGGTAGGAACTATCATTTCCACTATTGTAGAAAATGTAATCCGGAGTTTTGCTACTCGTAAAGGGATGGAAGAACTAGAAAAATTACTTAATAAATAACAAAAACAACTAACAAGAGAAAAAGACAGGAAAACAAAAGATCAACATTCAGAATAGTGGCATGTTATTTGTAAAAATCTGAATCTATAACAGTGAAATAAATAAATAAAATTAATAATCAAAAGAGAATGAAAAAAGGAGCTTTAATTACTATTGTTGCGATCCTCCTTCCGTGGTTGTTGCAAGCACAGTCGACCACGCCTGATACTCCTCAACGTTTATCGCTGGAAGAAGCGGTGAATTTTGCAGTGGAGCATAATAAGGAACTACAGGCATCACAACTGGACATCGAGTTAAGGAACAAAATGGTGCTGGAATCTATTTCGCAGGGATTACCTCAGATCAATGCAGGCTTGGATTATGTTACCTATTTCGGGAAGAAAATGGATTTGATGGGAACTTCCATGGATATGGCTTCTTCCACTGTTACGGGTAGTGTTTCTCAATTGCTTTTCAGCGGACAATGGATTTTAGGAATCCAAACCAGTAAAATTGCAAAGCAGATTGCGGCACAACAAGTCGATATTACCGAATTGGATATCAAAGAAAATGTGTATAATTCCTATTATACCATTCTGGTGAGTGAACGACTGATGAAGATTGTGGAAGAGAATCTGAAAAATATGACCGAGATTCAGAATCACACAGAAAATATGTATAAAGTAGGAACAGCCGAAGTGACGGATGTCGACCAAATCAAGATCACTGTCAGCCAACTGAAAAACAGCTTATTAGCCATGGAGCGTACAGTAGACGTCAATTATAATTTATTGCGTCTGGCATTAGGCTTACAAGCAGGTACACCGATTACTTTAACTGATCCGCTCGAAAAATTTCTGGAAGAAGGCAGTTTTCTGAAACTGGCTGTACAATCGTTTGATGTGAATAAAAATTCACAGTTTCAGTTGATGCAAACGCAGGAAGAGCTTCAGAAAAAAATGGTGGGTTTAAAGAAATGGGCTTATGCACCTACCCTGTCGGCCAATTATAATTTCAATCATAAATTGTTGGCTCCCGGTTTCAATATGAGTTTAAAGCACTCCGCCACTTTTACCCTGAATGTTCCTATTTTCTCAGGCTTACAACGGAAAGCTCAATTGGATCAGGAAAAGATCACCCTGGAGCAGACGGTTCTGAACAAAAGCTTACTGGAAGATCAGCTGAATTTACAGGAAGAACAGTACAAATTTGCACTAAAAAATGCTCTGGAAGATTATAGCCTTCAGAGGGAAAATATCGCAGTTGCCAAGAAAGTGCTGGAAAACTATCGGCACAAATATAATGCAGGTACGATATCCAGTCTCGACTTGACACAGGCTAACAATAATTACCTGACTGCAGAAAACAATTATACTTCAGCTTGTCTGACTTTATTGCAAGCCCAGACACAATTGGAAAAATTGTATAATGAATTAAAATAATTCATCAAACAAAATAACGAATAATCAAATAAATAAGATAAGACAATGATCAGAAATGTTATTTTATCCACCCTTGCGATTGCCGTGCTTACCGGATGTTCCGGAAAAAAAGATGCAGACAAAGAGGCAAATGTCGTTGAAGCAATACCGGTAAAAGTGCAAAAACTAACCAAAGAAGATATTGCCCGTACCCTGGATTATACTGCCAATTTACAGGCCGACGAACAGGTTTATTATGCCCCGGCGTCCACAGGACGGATCGAAAAAATCAACGTAGAAGTTGGCGACCGGATTAAAAAAGGCCAGGTATTGGTCGAAATGGACCGTACCAATCTGCGCCAGGCCGAAGTACAACTGAAAAACCTGGAAACCGAATATAACCGGGCCCAGATGCTGAACGAAACCCAAAGTATCAGCAAACAGGCTTACGACGCTGCTGTTACACAATATGAAGTAGCTAAATCGAATGTGGATTTCTTAAAGGAGAATACGCAAATGTTAGCTCCTTTCAATGGTGTGGTTACCGGAAAATATTTTGAAAATGGCGAAGTTTACACCGGAGGAGCTTTCGGCGGTGCTTCCAAACCTTCGATCATTGCTATCGAAAAGATCAATCCGTTGAAAGCGTATGTCAATCTTTCTGAGCAATATTTCCTTTCGGTAAAAAAAGGAACGAAAGTGTCCCTGAAAAGCAATCTGTTCCCCGATCGTGAATTCGAAGGAACGGTAAGTATCGTCTATCCGACGATCGACCCGGCTTCCCGGACTTTCACCGTGGAAGTGAAAATCCCGAACAATGACGAAGCTTTGCGCCCGGGTATGTACGGTACGATCAATTTCTTCATTGGTAATACAGAAACCATCGTAGCACCGGCTATCGCCGTCCTGAAGCTTCAGGGAGCTAACGACCGTTATGTGTTCCTGAACAAAGACGGAAAAGCAAAACGGATAGCTGTAAAACTCGGCAAACGCTTCGAAGACAAAGTGGAATTGATCAGCGACGAAATCCATGAAGGAGATGAGTTGATCGTTGTCGGTCAGGGAAGGGTTGTTGACGGTTCTCTGCTTAATATCACAGAATAAGAGTATACTTTCATCCTCAGAGGTGAAAAGTAAATTGAGAAAAAACAGTAAATTAAAGAAATATGAGTATATATAATACAGCGGTAAACAAACCCATTTCTACCTTAATGGTTTTTGTGGCCATTCTGGTGTTGGGTATTGCCTCTTATATACAGTTGCCGGTGGACCAGTATCCCAAGATGGACCCACCTTATATCACTGTGATGGCAACTTATCCGGGTGCCAATGCCTCGGACATTGAAGAAAATGTAGCTAAAATTCTGGAGAACCAGTTAAACTCGGTGGACAACCTGAAAGAGCTGACCTCTACCTCTTACGATAACCTGGCTGTGGTTTCGCTGGAATTCGAATGGGAAGTAAACCTTGACGAAGCTTCTAACGACGTTCGTGACGCAGTGGATAAGGCGATGCAGAGACTACCCGATGATATTGACCGGCCAACCATCATGCGTTTCAATACCTCCATGATGCCGATCCTGATTTATGCGATTACGGCAGAGCAGTCTTATCCGGGTATGGATAAAATCCTGGACGATAAATTGATTACCCGATTGAATCGGGTGGATGGAGTTGCCTCCGTGACCATAGCCGGATCTCCCGAACGCGTCGTATACATTGATTTGAATCCCAATCAGTTGGATGCCTACAATCTGACATTGGAACAAATCGGAAATAAAATTCTTGCTGAAAATAAAGATATCTCTTCCGGTAGTGTGAAGATGGGAGAAATGGACTATACATTGCGTGTAGAAGGGGAATTCGATGAAAGCGATCGGATCAAAGACATTGTTTTAGGCACTCAAAACGGAAAAACGATCTATTTACATGACGTGGCTTCCGTACGGGATACCATCAAAGATATTACCCTGGAACAATCCATCAACCGGGGCCGGGGAGGTGTATTACTGGTTTCGAAACAAACGGATGCCAATGCCGTAGCAGTAGCCAAGGAAGCTAAAAAACAACTGGAACTGGCTCAAAAGGATCTGCCTTCGGATATCAAATTCCAGATTATTTCCGACAACTCGGACTTTATCGTGAAGTCGATCAACAATCTACAGGAAACGTTGATGTACGCATTGATATTCGTGGTATTGGTGGTGTTCCTCTTCCTGGGACGCTGGCGGGCAACGTTTATCATCGCCCTGACTATTCCGATTTCTTTGATTGTGGCTTTCATCTATTTGTTCGCTACCGGAGAGTCGCTGAATGTCATCTCTCTGTCATCTCTGTCTATCGCTATCGGTATGGTGGTGGACGATGCGATCGTGGTATTGGAAAATGTCACCAAACATATCGACCGGGGTAGCCGTCCGCGGGAAGCTGCGAAATACGGAACGAACGAAGTTTGGTTGTCTGTTATCGTAACTACGTTGGTAACGGTGGCTGTATTTTTCCCTTTGACACTGGTAACGGGAATGACCGGGATTTTGTTCAAACAATTGGGCTGGATCGTTTGTATTACGGTATGTACCTCGACAATCACCGCTATTTCGTTAACACCCATGCTTTGTTCCCAATTGATGAAAATACAGGAAAAAACGAATTCTGGTAAATTCAGTTTTTATCACTTTGTGTCTACACAATTGGATCACCTGGACTCTGCTTACGAGAAACTGATTAATTGGGTACTTCATCACAAAAAGAGCGTTATTCTTCTCATGTTTACACTTTTTGGGATCTCTTGTTACTTGTTCCGATATATCAAAACCGACTTTATGCCCCAGAACGACCAGAGTTCGATGACTGTGTATGCTAAAATGCAATCCGGGCAACGTGTGGAAGTCACCAAAGAAGTAGCCCTGAAGATCGACTCTGTCATCCGCGCCGAAATTCCGGAAATCACAATTATCAACCTGTCTTACGGTAGCGAGGAGGAAGCTTCTTTTGCTTCTATGATGAACAGTACCGGTAATAATATCTTGAATATGCGTTTGCGTACAGTAGATATTAAAGAGCGCGACCGCAGTATTTTCGTCATTGCCGACCAAGTCCGCGGTATTCTGAAACGTTTCCCGGATATTCTGCAATATACGGTAAGTACATCCAGCAGTGGTGGGTCTATGGGTAGCAACTCTGTAGATATCGAAATCATGGGACACGATTTCAACGTAACAACCCGTTTGGCTCATCAGATCGCAGAGAAAGCCCGTCAGATTCCCGGTGCCGAAGACATCAAAATCAGTCGTGATGAAGATAAATCCGAATTACAGGTTATTCTCGATCAAGATAAACTAGCCCGTCATGGCTTGACGACAACTGAAGTTGGAAACTATTTACGTAACCGTATTTACGGTTTCCGAAACAGCAAATTCAAAGAAAATGGAGAAGAGTACGATATTATCGTTCGCTTGGAGGAGAAATACCGTTCTTCTTTAACTGAAATCGAAAATATTCTGATTACCGACGGGCATGGCGAAAAAGTCCGGCTGAAAGAATTGGGTGAAATCAAAGAATATTTCTCTCCACCAAACATCGAACGGAAAAGTAAACAACGTATTCTGAAGGTATCTGTTACCCCGGCTGCCGGCGTCGCTCTGGGTGATATTGCCCAAGCTGCCCAACAGGTTATCAACGGCCTGGAAGACGTTCCTCAGGATGTCAGCCTGTATATCGGTGGTAATTATGAAGACCAGCAGGAATCGTTCAGTTCTCTGATCATGTTATTGCTGTTGTCTCTGATGTTGGTATACATTGTTATGGCTGCTCAGTTCGAATCTTTCAAGATGCCGTTCATTATCATGTTGGCCATACCGTTCGCCTTCACGGGAGTAGTTCTGGCATTGCTGATTACGAATACAACCTTGAGTATCGTAGCTGCCTTGGGTGCCGTCATGCTGGTAGGTATCGTAACGAAGAACGGTATCGTGCTGATCGACTTTATCAACCTGATGCGTGAACGGGGTATTCATCTGTATGACGCGATCACTCAGGCTTGTCGCTCACGTCTGCGGCCGGTATTGATGACTTCTTTGACAACGATCTTAGGTATGGTACCTATGGCTATCAGCGCCGGCGAAGGTTCTGAAACCTGGCGTCCGATGGGTATCGCCGTTATCGGTGGTATGGTGTTCTCTACGATCATCACCATGATCATCGTGCCTGCCGTATATGCTGCCATGGACAAGAGCGGTAGCCGGAACAAAAAGAAAGCACTGGCTAAACAGTTCAGATTTATGAGCGATTTCGATCCCGAAAGAGATCTGCCCAAAAAGAAGAATGATTAATGACAAACAATGAACGATATACGATTCCATATTTTATCGTATATCGTTCATGTATAAATAAAATAAAAATGAAGAAAGCAGTATTTATTACATACAATCAGGCGTTGACGGAGCGGGTTGCTTACATCCTGGATCAATTACAGATCACGGGGTTCACTCAATGGCCTTTGGTCAACGGCGCCGGCACCAATGGTGGAGAACCCCGTATGGGAAGTCATACCTGGCCGGAAATGAACTCCGCTATGCTGACCATTGTCGATGAGGAAATGGTTCCCCTGCTCCTCAAATATGTAAAAAAATTGGATGAAGTGAACAAAGAAAACGGTATCCGTGCTTTTGTCTGGGATATCACGGACATGTATTGATTTCTCCGAAGAATAATCCACGGCATCGATCATTTAACTGAATATCGATGCCGTATTTTTATGCTTATGCGAATCAGCCAACCCGTTATTCTAAAAAATGCCCCCTAAAGTTTTTGTCTAACTTTCAGGGGGCACTTCTATATTATCGGGACAGCCTTCGTTATCTATCTCCAATAATTTAGTCCAATAAGTTTAAGCTTCCTGCAAGGGTTTGAAACCACGTCCCAGGATTTCTTTCGAGTCCATTACATTGATAAAAGCTTCTGGGTCGATTTCAGCAATCCGATGACGCAAAATGACCATTTCCCGCCGCGTAAGGATGGTATAGATCATATTCCGGCTTTCTCCTTTATACATACCGACAGCCGGCAATAAAGTGGCTCCCCGGTTTATATCTTTAATAATCACGTCTTTTACCGGTTCCAGTTTATCGGTAACGATCATTAGTGTCTTATGTACAGAAGCTCCGTCGATCACCAGGTCGATGACTTTACCTTCGATAAACACGATAATCCAGGAATACATCGGTAACCGCCAGTCACCAAAAGCAACTACGGTAGAAAGAGTAATCGTACAATCGACGATAATAACCAAAGTTCCCAAAGAAATGTGAGTGTACTTGTTAAGGATCATCGAGATAATATCCGATCCTCCTGAAGTAGCACGTGCTTTAAAAATCATACCAATACCGATACCGTAAACGATTCCTCCGAATATGGCCGACAACAGTTGTTCACTCAACTGAGTCCGCTCAGTAATTCCCGGTTCCACCAAAGCGTCATAACCGTATACGGCATGAATCAAACGCATAAAAGCCGGAATAGCAAAAGTACAAATCACTGTTTTGATTCCGAATTTAGCTCCCAGGAAATAGATTCCCAACAGCAACAAAGGTACATCCATACACAAAGCTGCCACCTCTGTTTCCCATCCCCACAGATGATGAAAGACCATAGAGAGACCATAAGTACCTCCGGGAGCAAAGCCATAAGGCTCGGCAAACATGACTGCACCTAAAGCAAATACGAAGCACCCACCTAAAAGCCAACCGTATGTGATAAAAAAATCCTTAGAGAGAAACTTCTCTTTTGTAACAAATCCCATAATAACTACCTGTTTATGATTTTAGATTTATGATTTAACGCCGCCAAAATTACAAATAGTTTTTGGCATTTTTTTGTCATACAGAATTTTGAGAGTAAAATATAATTCTATCATATACAATAAATTAAATTCTAATTTCATTGCATATTCATACAACGGCAAGCATATTTATACAAAAACCGATCCGATCATTTTTATTCATCCGCAGTCTTTGTAAGGTAGCCAGCCCAAATCCGGGCAGCTTCTTCTACCGTTTTCGTACAGGGATGTTTCCGGGAAGCTACTATTTCACTGCAAATTAGCGAACTGTTTCGTGCGATAAATTGACTGGCCAGGTATTTCACAACACGGTAGTTTTCTTCTTTTCCTTTCGGATCGCCCGCTTGTGTACAGCCCGACTCAAGGCCGGCCAATATAAACATTCCACAGGCAGCTCCACAGGTCATCCGCATTCTTCCGATACCCCCGCCAAAAGAGGCAGACATTTTTAAAGCCTGTTCCCGGGTATATCCATACAGATCGGCAAAAGCCGCACACACAGCCTGTGAGCAATTATAGCCCGCTTTATACAATTCTATAGCACACTGTATTCTTTCTTCCATATATTCATCTATTTTGCAAAGCCGGATGAGCAAATTTTTTCCGACTCTGCAAAATTAATGAAAAAACTAATACATACCATTTTTCCTCCAACACCTGTTCGAAGATTTCGGCTTCATTATCCGGAGTCCAGGATGCATATAAACCATTCTTCACAGAGGAGATGATATCCTGGGGCAAAGCCGTTTTAGTTTACAGAGATATAACGAAATAAAAAGAAAAGAGTTATCAAATCACACGGTTAGCATACATCTCTTCAAAATTAGAATAAGTGCCATTCAATTTCGTTGCCTCTTCGCCATCGGGATGCAATTCGATGGCTTTTTTCATATCCTCGAACGCACCTTCCTTATCTCCTTTTATGAGCCTTGCCCTTCCCCGCTCGCTGTATGCCTGTGCAAAATCAGGTTTTAACTCAATCGCCTCGTCAAAAAGCCCGATCGCTTCTTCCGGCTGATGACGTTCTATATACAGGCTTCCCAATTGCAGATAAGCTTGTTCATTGAAAGGGTTCAGTTCAATCACATAGCGGAAATCGTTCTCGGCTTCCAGTTGTTTACCTAAGGCGGTTTGAAGCTGTCCCCTCAACAAGTAAGTTGTCTCTTCTTCCGGTATCAACTGAATGGCTTTTTCTATATCTTCCAATCCATCCTGATAATCTTTCGTTCCCAGCATGACCTCTGCACGTAACAAATAGGCAGCGGCAAAGTCATCTTTATGTTGAATGGCCTGCGACAAAGCGACAAGAGAACCCAGCAGGTCACCTGCTGCTTTCCGGGCTTTTCCCAACAAGAAATAAGCTTGAGGGTTGGAAGGATCAAGAGTAATTACCTGTTGACAATCGTCACTAGCATCGGCATATTTTTCTGCCAGAAAATTAAGGTTAGCCCGCAACAACAGGACCGAAATATTTTCCGGTTCTATAGCTATCAGCCGTCCCGCAGTCTCAATAGCTTCTTCCATCCGATCTTCCCGACTGTAAGCTCCGACCAGATGTTCCAGTATTTCCACATCTTCTTCCAGTTTCAAAGCCTCGCAAAAACAACGGATTGCATAAGCATTCTTTCCGATTTTCAACGCTTTGATGCCATCGTATTTCAATACATCGAAATTCCGTTTTGCCTTTGTTTCCTCATTTTCTTCTTCTCCGAAAAACAGAGATTTAAAAAAATTCGCCATGCCGATTATTTTAGTATTCTGAATTAGTGTGGGCAAAAATAACTAATTTTTTATTTAATGACACTCTTCTTTATTACAGAGACAGTCTCGTGTTTCAAATTCCAGGGTAACATGCCGGATTCCTGCTTCTCTTAACTTTTGTTTGAGTGTGCATTTGATCGTTTCCATATTGTCTCCGTCATCAACCACGATATGAGCGGTAAGAGCGGTTTCTGTAGTGCTCAAAGCCCAGATATGCACATGATGAAAACTTTTCACTCCAGGCACAGCAGCAATCTGCCGTCCGATTTCATCATAATCCGTACCTTTCGGTACGCCGTCCAAAGAAAGCCGAAGGCTGTCACGCAATAATCCCCAGGTAGAATATACAATTACTACAGCTATCAATATACCAATCACCGGATCAACGATATACCACCCGGTATGTTGGATAACCATCCCCGATATCATCACCCCAACCGACACCAAAGCATCCGCTGCCATATGCAGGTAGGCCCCTTTCACATTCAAGTCTTTCTCTTTGTCTTTCATGAATAGCCAAGCCGTCACAGCATTGATAATCACTCCGATCCCCGCCACCCAAGCTACAGCATCTCCATCCACCGGACGGGGACGAAATAGTTTTTCCATACTTTCGGCAAAAATAAATCCAACCGCTATCAATAAAATAACTGCATTAAGCAAAGATACCAGCACCGTACTTTTTTTGTATCCATAGGTATATTTCGTATTGGGATGTACTTTAGCCAGACGGAATGCGAGCATCGCCAACACCAAACTAGCCACATCCCCCAGATTATGACCCGCATCGGAAATCAAGCCAAGAGAATTATACCAGAATCCTGCCATAAATTCGGCTATAACAAAACCGGTATTCAGGATAATACCGATGATAAACGCTTTATTCAAAGATGTAACCTCATAATGGTGGTCATGGTGATGTTCGTGTGCCATATCTTTCCTGTTAACAAGTAGTATAACTCAGGTATTTCATCCACAAATTTATCACATTTTTGAAGGATATCTTCCCTCGGGATTTACTTTAAAATAAGAATATTGTATTTTTGTCTGTGTATTCAGGTTTAAAATTTACCGTTATGCTCTTACTTCACACGTGTTGTGCACCTTGCTCTGCCGCTATTATCGAATGGTTGCTTGCCAACGACATACAACCGACCTTATATTATTACAATCCGAATATTTTTCCCCGGAAGGAATATGATATCCGAAAAGCCGAGTGTACACGTTATGCCCATGCCTTAGGCCTGGAAATTATCGACGGAGATTATAACCATGAAGACTGGTGCCGGAAAATGCAGGGGTTGGAAAACGAACCCGAACGAGGTAAACGATGTTTAGAATGCTTTCGGATGCGTTTGCTGCCAACAGCACAGCTTGCAAAAAAATTAGGTTTCCCCCGTTTCGCTACCACCTTGGCGTCATCCCGCTGGAAAAGCCTGGATCAGATTGCAGAAGCCGGACATTGGGCAGCCAACCAAGTTAGAGAAGTGGAGTTCTGGGAAAAAAACTGGAGAAAAGGAGGCCTAAGCGAACGCAGGCGAATCTTGTTGGCAGAAAATGGTTTCTATAATCAACAATATTGTGGATGTGAATTTTCCATGCACTCAACTTCTTCCGAAAAAACTACCTGAATATAGGGATCAAACATTCAGAAACGGAAACAAAATACCCACAAACAGGGATTTCGGTATCGGACCCCTCTGTTTATCTTTGTCATATCGGAATTTTGTCACGTTTTATTGATTAATAGTTGTAAAGTCACAGGTTTTAGCCACCCTGTGACTTTTTGGGATCAATCCGGATACAGGCGAAGCGGAAAAAAATAAAGAAGCAAAACTTGCGGATGAATCCTGAAATAGATACGAAATAAAAAAAACACCGGCAGGATGCGAAGATCGGATCCTTCAAACAGAGAACAAATTTCCGAAGTCATGCGGCCACATAATACATACACTCCTTCTACCCGACTCGTTTCCGGTGTTTTTCACAGTACAGTAAATATATAAGTGCAGGTGTCCAGCCCTAAATCCACGAGAGCCCGAACGGTTGCCAATACTGGCAGGTCTTCTGACTTACTTCAGTCCGAACGCCTTCCCGTCATACCCAAGGCAGACAGTGGCAGGAGTATTGTCCGAACATTACACGAAGCTTACAGCAGCGAGGCCTGTCCGGGATTTTCACCCGATTCCCTCTTTATTCCGCAACCGGATGGTCGTCGGAAAACCAGTACATCGCAAATATAACAAAAATTATAAAGATATGTACGAACTATGCTCCGATTTCTCATTTATAACGAAAACGCTTTTTAAAAAGACCATAGCGGATAGTCGTTCGCCAGGACAAATGAGATAAGTAAGGGCAACCTTTACTTTTAGCCGGGATTTCGTTTTTCCTACTTTTTTCTGTTGCCGGCTCTTCTCCGGTAATCTTCTTTGTGCTCAAATTCTGGATACCATACCGACAAAACGAGCAACAAAACAAGAAAAACCTTTATCGGCTCCCGTAATATTCTTGTATTAAAGCTAAAGCGGAAGCCGGCACATAAGTGGAGATATCTTCATTTTTTTCTATCTTTTCCCGAATGGCAGTAGAAGATATATCCGACAACGGCGCATTTATCAACACAATGTGTCCCGCATCCAGTTTAGGAATAGGATACCCGCGACGGGGATAGACAAATAACGGGAAATCCTTCAATATTTCTTCATAATTTTGCCAATAATGAAAACGCTGCAGGTTATCTCCTCCGATAATCAGGGAAAAACCGGTTTCCGGAAACCGGCGTTTTAACAATTGCAAAGTCTGGGAAGTATAAGAAGGCCTTGGCATATAAAATTCGACATCAGAAGCCTTCATCCGACTATCTTCGGCAATGGCCGATTGTACGATTTGTAATCTTTTCTCTTCTTCCAATAAAGTCTGATCTTTTTTCCAGGGATTTTGCGGAGACACCACAAACCATACCTCCTCGCAATACCGATATTTCAACAAATACCGGGCTATGGTGAGATGTCCGTTGTGGATCGGATTAAAAGAGCCGAAAAAAAGGCCGACCATACTCATTCCTCCCCGAATAAAAACTTATTTACTATTGTTTCTACTTCTGCCAAGGCTTCCTCCAATTTATCATTTACGATAATGATATCGAAATTTTCGGCAAAAGTCATCTCATATTCAGCCTTAGCGACCCGCTGTTCGATTTTTTCCGGCTCGTCCGTTCCCCTCCCGATCAAACGTTCCTGCAAGGCTGCTATCGAAGGAGGCTGAATAAAAACAGATAAAGCCTCCGAGCCGAACTTCTTCTTCAGGTTCACCCCTCCAACCACATCGATATCGAAAAGGACAGTTTTGCCTTCTGCCCAGATCCGTTCCACTTCACTTTTCAGCGTACCATAAAAACATCCGGGATATACTTCTTCATACTCCAAAAACTCATCGGCGGCAATCCGCTTTTTAAATTCTTCCTGAGTAAAAAAATAATATTCTTTTCCATGCTGTTCATTTCCGCGTGGAGCACGACAAGTCGCTGAAACAGAAAATTCCAATCCCCAATTTTTCTTTAACAAATAATTGACAATCGTACTTTTCCCTGCTCCACTCGGTGCCGAAAAAATAATTACTTTTCCCATATTATGCGCTCGTAAAGTTTAGAAATTATAATACATTCAAGCTCTGCTCTTTGATTTTTTCCAGTTCGTCTTTCATGCGTACAACCAGTTTCTGGATGTCATGATCGTTGGCTTTCGAACCCATGGTATTGATTTCACGGCCGATTTCCTGAGCAATAAAACCGATTTTCCGACCGGGCGCTTCCTCTTTTTCTACTGTTTCCAGAAAATATTGACAATGGTTCGTCAGACGTACTTTTTCTTCGGTAATATCCAGTTTTTCCAGATAATAGATGATTTCCTGCTCTAAACGATTCTGATCGATGTTTTTGACGTCTGTCCACTCATTAATCTTCTCCTGTAATTTTTGCCGGATAACTTCTATCCGCCTGCCTTCGAATTGAGGAACCTGAGCAGCCAGTTGCTGAATGAGTTCTATCCGATGACCAATATCTTTTATTAAAGCTTTTCCTTCTTGTATACGGAATTTATTTATTTCCTCCAACGCTTTCACGATCCCTGTTTTCAGGTTTAGCCATTCTGCCTCATCCAGTTCTTCCATTTTCACTTGCAAGGTATCCGGAAACCGCATGACAGTCTGCAATAATTCGTTTTTATCGGGCTCCATTCCCAAACGGGTGGAAATATCCAGCATTTGATTAAAGTATTGCATGACAACATTTGCATTAATCGATACATCTTTATCACTTTCGGAATTATCGAAATAGATGTTCATATCCACTTTCCCCCGATCCAACTGTTCTTTAACCATACTCCGGATTTCCATTTCTTTTTCCTTATAGAGATTAGGCATCCGCAAATTCAGATCCAGTTGTTTCGAATTCAGACTTTTAATTTCGATTACAATTTTTTTATTTCCGCTTTCAACTGTTGTTTTGCCAAAACCGGTCATCGATTTTACCATGATTGCTTCGTTTTATATTTCCTTGCAAAAGTAACGATTTGTTCGCAAATCACATCAATATAATGTATTTTACAGATTTCGCTTTTTTTCCTATCTTTACCACGGCAATTTAATCTGAAACATACAGATGGAAAACATTCGGAATTTTTGTATTATCGCACATATCGACCACGGAAAAAGTACGTTGGCCGACCGTTTATTGGAATATACCGGGACAGTAACAGGCAAAGATTTACAAGCACAGGTACTGGACGACATGGATCTGGAACGGGAACGAGGCATCACGATCAAGAGTCATGCAATTCAAATGGACTATAATTACCAAGGTAAAAAATATGTTCTTAACCTGATCGATACCCCGGGACATGTCGATTTTTCATACGAGGTATCCCGCTCGATCGCGGCTTGTGAAGGAGCTTTGCTGATTGTAGATGCTACACAGGGAATTCAGGCCCAAACGATCTCCAATCTGTATCTGGCTGTCGAGAATAACCTGGAAATCATTCCTATCCTCAATAAAATGGATATGCCCAATGCTATGCCCGAAGAAGTGAAAGACCAGATTGTCGAACTGTTGGGCTGCAAACGGGAAGACATCATCGAAGCCAGCGGAAAAACCGGTATGGGTGTAGAAGAAATTTTGCATGCTATCGTAGAACGGGTACCACATCCGGAAGGCTTTCCAAACCAGCCTTTGCAAGCTTTGATTTTCGACTCAGAATTCAACTCTTTCCGGGGAATCATCACATATTGCCGCATTATAAACGGCAAGCTACACACCGGCGATTTAGTGAAATTCGTCAATACCGGAAAAGAATATACCGCCGACGAAATCGGAGTACTTCGCCTGAAGCCGGAACCCCGCCCTGTGTTGGAAACCGGTGATGTCGGGTATATTATTTCGGGCATCAAAACTTCGTCGGAAGTAAAAGTGGGCGACACCATCACCCATGTCAATCGTCCATGCGAAGTAGCCATCGACGGTTTCGAGGAAGTCAAACCTATGGTATACGCCGGTATTTATCCCATTGAATCCGAAGATTACGAAGACCTGAGAGCATCGATCGAAAAATTGCAACTCAACGATGCTTCCCTGACCTTCGAACCGGAATCCTCGGCAGCCCTGGGCTTCGGATTCCGTTGCGGTTTTTTGGGTATGTTGCACATGGAAATCGTACAAGAACGCCTCGACCGGGAGTTCAATATGAATGTGATTACGACCGTACCGAATGTGATGTACATCGCCCATACGACCAAAGGAGAAGTGTATGAAATGCATAATCCTTCGGATATGCCCCCTCCCAGTACCCTCGATTTTATCGAAGAACCTTTTATCCGGGCACAAATCATTACACCGACAGAATATATCGGTCCGATTATGACCCTTTGTCTGGGAAAACGGGGTATTCTGATTAATCAGCAATATCACACCGGCAACCGCATTGAAATTACTTATGAAATGCCACTGGGAGAAATCGTGTTTGACTTTTATGATAAACTGAAAAGCATCACCAAAGGCTACGCTTCATTCGATTACTACCAAATCGGTTACCGGAAAGCCAATCTGGTGAAACTGGATATTTTGCTGAACGGGGAATCGGTAGATGCTTTGTCGGCACTCATCCATTTCGACAATGCGTACGCTTTCGGCCGCCGGATTTGCGAAAAACTCAAAGACCTGATTCCCCGCCAACAATTCGACATTGCCGTACAAGCCGCTATCGGCGCAAAAGTCATTGCCCGGGAAACCATAAAAGCTGTCCGCAAAGACGTAACCGCCAAATGTTACGGAGGCGATATCTCCCGGAAACGCAAGCTGCTGGAAAAACAAAAAGCCGGCAAAAAACGCATGAAACAGATCGGGAATGTCGAAGTACCACAAAAGGCTTTCCTGGCTGTACTGAAATTGGATTAAATCCCGATTTATGGCACCGGTAATCGGCATCAGTACGAATTTTCTGACCGTGGAAAAAGGTAAGTTCCTCGGCATGGAAAGGATATACGTGAACAAAGATTACGTAGAGGCCGTGACCCGGGCAGGCGGACTGCCTTTGCTTCTGCCACCCGTGGAAGACCGCAGGATGATTCAACAATACGTGCAACTCTGCAATGGCTTCATTCTTTCGGGAGGAGGAGATATTAACCCCCTTTTATTCGGGCAATTTCCCCATCCTAAACTGGAGGAATTCCACACGCCACTCGATCGTTCACAATGGTGGCTGACCGAAGAGATTCTGAAAACAGACAAGCCTTTATTGGCGATCTGCCGCGGGATGCAACTATTGAATGTGGTACAGGGAGGTACATTGTGGCAGGACATGAGCGCTGTCGACCATCCGGTGATGCTGCACAGCCAAATCGGGCCACGAGGAGATATCTTCCACCCTGTAAAAATCGAACGCCATTCGATTTTAGGTGATTTATTCGGTGAACAACTGGAAGTCAATAGCTTTCATCATCAAGGTGTGGATAGATTAGGCAAAGATTTAAAAGTCACAGCCGTCGCCCCGGACGGCATGGTCGAAGCCATAGAAATGCCCGGACATCGGTTCGTCGTCGGAATCCAATGGCACCCTGAAATGCTACTCACTGCTTCAGCACAAATGCTTCCCCTCTTCAGGCAACTTTTAATTTCTATTTGATATCCCTTTAATCGTTCCGGTAGTTTAGTGTGGAAAAGCCCGGACTTTTTTGACGTTTTCGACTATTTCTCTATAGAAACCCTAATTTTTAATCTTTGCAACGTTTCTCATTCTTAATCCACTGATCACCGCCGAGATAACAGCGATCACCGCACCGGAAACCAGCGCATAACGCATTCCATGACTGGGAAACATGGCAAATATAACAGCGACAAAGGCAGCACCAACCGTCTGTCCCAGCAAACGAGCCATACCCAGCATACCGCTGGCCCCTCCACTACGTTCTTTGGGGGCAGAAGCAATAATGGTGCTATTGTTAGGAGTGATAAACAAGCCAAAGCCGATACCTCCTACAAACATCCGCCACACGATATCGATATGCGAAGGATGAGCAGGCATCAGTGCCAACAACAATAAAGCGGCACTGAAGATAAGCAAGCCGATTCCCCCTAGCATGCCGGCATTATAACGGTCCATCAAGCGACCGGCCAAAGGAGCGGTAATCATGGTAGCCAAAGGCCAGGGGGTAAGCAACAATCCGGTGGCCACCTCACTTAAATGCAAAACCCGCTGAAAAAAGAATGGGATAGAAACCAAAGCCAGCATCTGCGCAATAAAAGAAAAAACAGAGGTTAACAAAGACAATGAAAAAATCCGGTTGTGCATTAAATCAACCGGAAAAAGCGGATAAGTCTGATGCCGCTGACGACGAATGAAAAACCAACCGATGATCAACATGACAACAAAACCAGGCAGCAGAAAATACCAGTGGATATCATGTGCAAAACCATCGATGACCGAAATCAGTAATCCGAAAGTCAACGCATTCATTACTGCACTGACGACATCGAATCGTTTTCCCTCAGGCTTCCGCGGATTGCCGGGCAAATATTTCAAGCTCATCCCAAAAGCTGCCAGACCGATCGGTACGTTGATCGCAAATAACCAAGGCCAATTCGCTACAGCCAGAATTCCAGCCGCCACAGTAGGCCCTGCCGCCGCAGCAACAGCAATAATAAGTCCGTTGATCCCCATCCCCCGGGCCAGATAACGGGCCGGAAAAATCACTCGCAGCAAAGCAGTGTTGACACTGGTAATAGCAGCAGCGCTAAAACCCTGCAGTCCCCGTGCAATAACGAGCGTAATAAAAGAATCGGAAAGAGCACAAATCAAAGAAGTAATACTGAACATCAATAACCCCACCACATACACCCGCTTGTACCCCCAGAGATCTCCCAAAGAGGAAAAAGCCAATAAGGAAATCGTCATAGCCAACTGAAAAGCATTTACCACCCAAATCGAACTGGCCGGGTTGACATGCAGATCTCCTGCAATTGTCGGTAATGCAACATTCGCAATAGCACCATCCAACACTGCCATCGTCATACCCAAAGCAATTACAGCCATGGCCCCATTTCGCCGTGGTTGAGGCAAGCCGTCATCGATCATCCCTGTCATATCCTTTTCTTTATTCTTTCCATATACGTAAATCGACACAACTTAAGTTTCCCACTTTCGTAAAATTCAACAAACTTAAATACAATATGTATGGCAACAATCAATAAAACCACCGTTGACAACGTAGATCTCAAACGTTTCATGGGAACCTGGTACGAAATCGCCCGCTTCAATCACCGATTCGAAAGAGGTTTACAAGGAGTTACCGCAGAATATACCCTAAAAGAAAACGGCAAGATTCAGGTAAAAAACTGTGGCCACAAACAAACTTTACAAGGAGAAAAAACCTGCTCCGTCGGCAAAGCTCATCCCTCTCGTTCCGGCCAACCGGGACAATTAAGAGTTGCTTTTTTTCTCTTTTTCTACAGCGATTACAACATTATGGAACTGGATCCCGACTACCAATGGGCCCTCATAGGAAGTTCATCGGACAAATACCTGTGGATATTAAGCCGGACTCCTCATTTATCGCCCGAAACAACCAGTTATATTTTAGGAAAAGCCCGGAGCCGGGGATATGATATCACCAAATTACTTTTTATCCAGCAACCCTGAAATTAACTGTGTACTCATTCCGGCATGATTTTGGTATTTTCTCCTTATTGATAGAGGCATTCCCAATTCTCTTTCCTATTGTAAATAAATATGTTATAACAAAGAGTATATTAATGGGTAACGATTTAGAAACGAGCGATTATATACGTTATATCTTTCCGGAGATAATCGCTTATATTTCCTGTTTTTATTTTGTTATCCTTTACAAATGGAAGAAAAAATATTTTCTGAATGACCGCTCGGTTATATCAAATACCTTTTTAGCTATTTATTATTTTCTTTCCACTCATTTTTAGCAATAAGTTTGATTTCACCGCTTTCTGCATTTTTGAGTATTGCTTTTATAAAATCCCGTGCATCAATGGAAATAACCGTTGTTTGATTTCCTCTTTCATAGGTATATTTTACTTCTTTTATTTTGGTTTGCCCCAACTCATTAGTATTTATATAAGCATCCTGAAAATTAAACGTAAAGTCTGAATCTTTTTCAGAATTTTCCGGTAACTTCTTATCTAATTCATCAAAAGTAGTGATTGTTTGTCCTTTCCCGTCCCGGATTTTTTCATCTTTTGTTCCTAATGGAATATGTGTTGAGTTGCTCCATTGGATACGTGATTTATGGGGATGCCAACTAAGTTTACTCATATTATCAAGAAATTCTTTATAACGTTGAAGATTCAGATTTTTAGCTTTAGCCCATTCTTCATCCACTAAAAACAAGCGATGACGAACTTTTACATCGAAATTTAATATTGTTTCTCCGATAATTCCTTCTCCTTCATTTGGTGTTCTTAGTTCCATTAGATTAATACCATAATGAGAAGCGAATTTTTTTGCACCTTCTTGATAACCTACCTTTGTTACCATGATGCCAGCAACATTATTCAAATCAGACAAAACACCATAAAAATCCCGAACCTTTCCAACAGGAACTGTACTATTGTAGTTTTTACACTCAATGGCAACTTTATGCTTAACACCTGCTATTTCATACTCCCAGTAAACATCAATCTGGTGTTCTTGACCTGAGTTGCCAATAAGTTTGATATTATGCTTAACCTCTACCGTTTTAACAACATCAGCATTGACCAACTCTTGATAGACTTCTTGAGCAAACTTTTCGTATTCGATATCTGGATTCATACACCACAGCCTTAATTATAATGTGATAAAGATAAATATAAAAATGAGAAGGAAACAGATAAGTACAAAAGAATGTAAGTAGACAGATTCAAAAAATCTTATTTTAATAGCCTTTAAAATGGTTATTCATAATTTATAGTGAAAATTTAAATTATGTATTTCTGAACTATCAGCTTCATTGGATATAGAAAAACCGGAATAATTTCAGTGGCATTATTCCGGCTTTTCCAATACTCTCCCTTATCCGGCAGTTTCCGGCGAGCGGTTCAGGAACTCCCCCAACTTCCGGTACACCGCCACAAACTCCCCGAACGTCAATTCCTCGGAATGGGTTTCGTTCACATCAATACAATATTCTATCTCCGTTTCCCCGCCCTCTTCCTGAGAAATGCGTTTACTTATCCACGGTATAGTTCTGATAGCGGGCAGCCTGCCGTCTTCTTTTATTTCAAATGTAATATCGGGTTGTGATTCTTGGGGGTAGTCTACAATGTCCCAACCTACCTTTTTATCCCCATTTTCCCCGAACACTTTCAGGAAATCCGATATGATACAGGCTATCCTTTGCATTTGTCCGGCAGGGATACCCTCTGAATCCGCATGTAAGTCGCCAAGGCTGTAATTAACGTGGAAATGGTTTTCATCCCCATATAAATCAATATTCTTGCTGATACTGATGCCATATCCGTCATAGTCTTTCATCTTACATTGGAATGGTGATTTTTCCCTTTCGATAAACCGTCCCATCGTTTCGTAAAGTTCTTTTATCTGAGGATAAAGCAGCCCGTAAATTTCTCCTTTGCCGATGGTCAGGCAATATCCCGTGCCTTCGGCTGCCAAACGCTCCTCCCGTTCCTTGTGTTTCCGCTCCCTTTCCTGTTCGTAGTTAAACAGCCGCTTTAACTCCTTTTCCTGGGTCCGGAAAAAGGCCTGCATGTTATGGGTTAGCTCATTCCATTCCGAAAGCAAACAGGCGGATACGGTGAAATCGTGCAATGTTTCAATCAGACGCTTGCTTTCCTCTTCGCCGGGTTTGCCGTTGGCAAGGTACCACGCGCAGGCTTTTTGTATGATGCCGCAATCAGTAAGCCACGGGCGCTCAAAAGAGATGAAGAGACGACCTAACCGACGGAAGCTGTCATGAAGCACTACCAACGGTTTGGGGGCAGTCATGTCGGCGGCATGATTTTTCAGGCTTTTTTCCAATTGGCTGAAAAATACGGATTCCGAGGGTGTCAGATTAAATTCCCGCTCTTTCTTCGGCTCTTGCTGTATTGCCTCTGGTGAAACCGGACGTTTTTCTGTGTTTTCCATTATATACCTCCTTCCTGATTCGTGGTTTGTGATTCGGGAGAGACTTCGGGAGAAGCCGCATTGAGCAGACTTTCGGTTTCCTGTAGCATACGCCGGTAGTATTTCAGAAAGAAGGAAGCTAAACCCCGGTAGCGGTTAAGGGTAAACTGGAAATCGGACCAGCTTGTCCACGCTTCGATGACTTGCTGCCGCTCTTTGCAGGGAATATTATCCCCGGTAAGATAGGAGAAACAGGCTTTTTGCAGGGCAGGTATATCTTCTGCCCACGAACGCTCCAAAAATGCCAGCATTTCGGCAAACCGTTCGGTCCGGCGTCTGAAGCTAATTAACCAGGCGTCATCGGACAGCTCGGGCGTGGCGTCCGGATTGAACAGTAGCTGATGATGAAGATAATATTTTCTTACCTCGGTTTTTGCCTTGCACGGTGATTGCTCTGTTACTTGGAGAGCGTTTAATGTGTCATTAATGGACACGGTGTTCTCTGGTTGGTTCATGTTTTGTCAATTAAATGGGTTAATTACTCTGATTCAGTTGTAAGCATGACATAAACACGAAAAGGCGTGAAATACTTCATCTGTTTCGTAACCTCAAGGCATCGCCAAACACCTGCCACCTACGAATAGAATCCATAGTCCACACCCATAGAGCATGAAACTATTTTGCTATTGTCTCGGTGTAAAATTTTGGCGAATTTTGAGGTGAGACAGTAAAACAAAAAGTTTTCACTTATATACCTTTTCGTGTCCTAACCCTTAAGGAACACTCTTTTCTTTCTTCGCGAAGATATTAAAAATTTTCATGACTGCATAAAATTGATTTTGTCTAAAACGTTAATTAATCGATAGCAAATGTAGTGCATTGTAAATACAATGCAAAATATTATTAGAAAAATCTTTTATTTACGAATTAATAAAGAGGTTATGAAAAAGAATCTTACAAGTATTGATTTATTTATAATTGACGCCGTAAAGAAGAGACGGGAAACCTTAAATATTACTCCAAATAAATTGTCTGTAATGATAGGTTTAAACCGAAATTTCATATATAGAATTGAAACGTTAGAGTATAAGGAAAAGTATACGCCACATCAGTTAAACGAGATTGCAAAAGTATTGAATTGTAAAATTGCAGATTTTTTTCCAGTACCTTACCTTGAACAAGATTGTATCGAAGAATACCACGAAATCCGCGAACGGCGGCGACAGGAGCTAAAGAAATAGGAAAAACGCGGAACACCGGAATAAACGAACCTCACAACCACAGCCATGAACCAATTGCAAGTCATTCAAAGCAAGATATACGAAATCCGCGGACAACGCGTGATGCTGGATTTTGATTTAGCGGAACTGTATGGTATTGAAACAAAGTATTTGAAACGTTCTGTCAAAAATAATATCCGCCGTTTTCCTCCCGATTTCATGTTTGAACTGACAAAAGAGGAATTTGACAGTTTGAGGTGCAATTTCAGCACCTCAAAAAGAGGAGGCATCCGGTATATGCCTTTCGCTTTCAGTGAGCATGGAGTTGCCCAGCTTTCTGCTGTTCTCAATAGCGATATAGCCATCGAAGTAAACATTCAAATCATCCGTACTTTCGTTGCCATGCGGCAATGGATAGCCACTCCTCCCATTGATAAAAATGCGGAACTCCGGGAAGAAATGAAGAAATTGAAAGCATACATAGAAGACGTCTTCGCCGACCAGAACGACATCAACGAAGACACCCGCATACAAATCGAACTGATTAACCAGACCCTTGCCGAGTTGCAGGTGTGCAGCAAAGAGCGTGAAAAGAAGCCACGTCCCCGAATCGGATTTATCAGATACGACGAAGACTCCACGAAAAAGTAAAAAAGTGTTTGTGCCGTTACATTCCTGAAAAATCAGCGATTATTCGTATCTTTACCCTTAAATCAGTGGTAAGGTGTATGAATCAACTGGAACTAATACACTAAAAAAGCTGGAAGATATTCTGTATCTAAATTGAATGTGATGATT
>JAETOX010000218.1 GCA_021771575.1 Bacteroides sp.
AATGGGGGCCACTGCCTGTACAACAGGGATTGATTGGAGCATGTGCCACTGGAAGAATAGAAGATATTCGGGTGGTGGCTCATATCTTAAAAGATAAAAAACTGGCACCGGGCTTTCAGTTGTCGATTGTTCCGGCTTCCCGTGAAATATATATGCAAGCCATTGAAGAAGGACTGATCGATATGATATTCAAGTCGGGAGCTGCTGTTCTCGGGGCGAGTTGTGGACCTTGTTTGGGAAGCAGTGCTATGATTATGGCCGATACCCGGCGTTATCTGACCACCACCAACAGTAATTCCCAACAACGGATGCTTTCGCTGGGAGTAGAAAAATTTGTAGCTTCGCCCGCTACCATTGCCATGACTGCTCTGACAGGGGTACTGACTTCGCCGGCCGAAGGGATAGAAGCCGTTTATCCTTATTGGGCTGTCCCCGTAGAGTCTGTTTCGGTTCACGACTTTGACAATCGTTTATTCGGGAATGTATGGAATTATAAGGATATCGATCATATCACTACCGAACAGTTATTGGCTGAACAATGGACATACTCTATTTCTTCGGAGGATAGTCGGAGCATGCTTCCGTATCTACTGGCAGGCTTAGATGTCACTTTTGCCGGGCGGGTAAAAGCAGGCCAAATCCTGGTGGTAG
This sequence comes from Bacteroides sp., assembly GCA_021771575.1. Lineage (GTDB taxonomy): Bacteria > Bacteroidota > Bacteroidia > Bacteroidales > Marinifilaceae > Odoribacter. The sequence goes on from JAETOX010000218.1 coordinate 652, forward strand.
GGGAAAATTTCGGTTGTGGTAAATTGATCGAACATGCCGTGGCAGGGCTGGTGGCTGCGGGTATAGAAGCCGTGATAGCCCGTTCGGTTGACCGGAGATTTTTCCGTATGGCAGTAAGTCAGGGATTACCGGTCATTATTGCTCCGGAGATTGTGGCTAACTACCATTCAGGCGATATACTGATGCTCGATTGGGCCGACAAACGGATCTATCTGAACCGGGAGGAGTATAACTTACCCGATGTGGATCCGGAGTTGGAGAAAATATGGTGGGGAAAAAAAGACTGATCTGGTAATAAAAAGAAAAAAACGAGTCAAAATCAATTTATTCTTGATTTTGACTCGTTTTTTTTATCCTAAAAGCGGCTTAATCATACCGAACAGGATACAGGCAATCACCAAAGTGATAATAATATTGAATGTTTGTGCCGTCAGAAAAGCCCATAAAATATGGCGATTTTCACGCGATACAATCTCTTTGAGTCGGGTTTCGAGGCCCACGCATACAAAGGCCAGACTAAAAAACAATGTGCTGAACATTTTAGCTACTCCAGGTTCGATCAATTTGCCTTTCGGATTCAGATGAAACAGGTCGTTTGCCTGGAAAAGACTGAAAACTAAGGAAGCTGCCACAAAACCGATGATAAATTTGGGAAACTTTTCCCATACAATTCCCAGCGAAGGGGCATGGCTGTTTTTTTCTCCACGTGTAGATAGATAAAGTGCGATAAAGAAAGCGACAAATCCGATCAATACATTTTGTGCGCCCTTGATGATTACGGCATGTTGGTTGGAGAGTTCACTGACAATGGCACTGGAAGCTGCTACCCCGCTGGTGGTGTCGATCGTTCCGCCGATCCAGGCTCCGGCAACTTCCTGTACCACTTTCGGGTCGTCGAATAAATAGGGTAGGAGAACCTGAGCCAGCCAGGGCATCAGGTAAATCATCGGAACAACAATGATAAGCACTAAGGATACGATATAAGATAATTTCTTATCGTCTCCGCCAGCCACCCGGGCAGCTGTGATACAAGCGGAGACACCGCAGATAGAAACACCACTGGACAAAATCATGGCCGAGCGTTGATCTACTTTCATACGACGCGAAATAAAATAAGCGAAAAACCAGACGATACTGACAACCAGGATGGCTTGTACCAAACCTACTGCACCTGATTTCATAACATCGCTGAAAAGTATAGTAGCACCCAGACATACCACTCCGATTTTAATAAAAAATTCGCTCTGAATAGCCGGTTTCATCCAATGCGGAATATGAAAGACATTCCGGATGATCAATCCCAGAATAACGGAAAAAAACACCGATTCAAAGCCATAATAAGAGACCTGGGGAATAGCTGCGGTAATTTGTGCCAGCAGGGAAATACCGAAAATAGCCACTAAAGACAGGAGCAATCCTTTCAATGGACGTCCCAGGATAATCCACCCTAAATAAAGTATAATCAAGACAATCACAAATAATTGGACGGCATTACCGAAATCTGTCCATGTAGTCAACTGTTTCGGGATCTGAGGTAAATGAGTCGGAATGAGAATAGCCATAGCGAGTAGCAGGATACTGACGGCGACGACTACCCAGTCTTCATGTTTGAATTGTGTAAGCCAGTTTTTCATCTGAAAGGATTATTGGTTATTTTTATCACGATATATTCGGCGCGAAGAAAATGATTTTTTATGATTTTTTATTACGTTTAAATGCTTAATTTTTCCATATGACACAGACCAAGAAATTGAAAAGGTCCAAGAAGTCCGGATCTTTTTAGAATCTTTAGACTTTTTAGACTGGCTAAAATTGTATAGGCTGACCTTAATTATTACATTTGCAAGGAAAGTTGGGTGGTAATATGAAGTCTTCAGAACAGATCGTGGCAGGGATAAACAGAAAAGATAAGCAGTCGTTTAAATACTTGTATGATGCTTATTATGCTTCCTTATGCTATTATGCCCGCCGTTTTTTAGGAGGAGAGGCCAATGAAGAGGATATTGTGCAGGAAATATTGGTGAAATTATGGGAAGGAGATTGTCACTTTGAAAGTAAAAAATTCTTATCTGCTTATTTATATCGTTCTGTACACAATAGTTGTCTTTTTTTCCTGAGAAGTCGGAAAGAAAAAGCCGGATTAGATGTTAGGCAGTGGGAAAATATACTCGAATCCTATTCGCCGGATCAGGAAGAATTATTGCTGGAGGAGGAATACTACCGTCAAATATTTTGTGCTTTGGAGGGCTTATCTGCACAACGCCGGATGATTGTCGAAATGACTATGCAGGGAAAGAAAAATGAAGAAATCGCTGGCGAATTGCATATATCGATAAATACCGTTAAAACAT
>JAETOX010000219.1 GCA_021771575.1 Bacteroides sp.
CATTTCTCGAATCAAATCTTCGTCCAAAGGCTCCCTCCTTAGAAGCTTGTCCTTCAGAAACGAAAATGTATTTGCATGATTGCGAATTTCATACACTTCTCGTTGCCTGTCGGTTGCTCCCGGATCGACACGATATATCCCATACAGGATTTTTCGCGCTTCATCGTAAGAACATGTATTTCCTTCTATTACGGTTGATTCATGGGCATATTTTAGTGAAAATTCCTGTTCATACTTTTTCAGAAACCGGCTAACCATTTGATGATAGGCTTCATTCTTATTCTTTAGTTGCATTATTTTTTTGTCAATTTGATTAAAATCCACGTCTTTTTTCTATCTCCTCTCGATATCTATCCATAATGATTCTTAATTCTTTAATGTAGTCTTCTTTAAGTGGATAGCGATTATGCAGCTCATTGTAGTCGATTATCAGAGGATAACTAAGTGGTTCCATTACTTTAATAACGCGGTCTGCTTCCCTTTCCTCTTGCTGTATAATTAATTCAACCAGCGGGATAATATTGCGATCCGTATAGTAATTATCCAGCATTTTAAAGTATTCTTCTTTTTTTTCAATCGGAACAGAAATTGGTAAACAATCATACGAAAGCAAGATATAATTCATTATTAAGCGTGCCATTCTACCGTTCCCATCCACAAATGGATGGATGCTTACAAATTCTTCATGAGCCCACGCTGCCAATTCATATTTTGTTAAGCTTAACCTTTTTTCTTCTAATCCGGTAAAAAATTGGTTCATAAGTTGCGGAAGTTCTGTATACGGCGGAAACGGGTGGGTCGCACCACGCACCGTTATATTACATGTCCTATACTTTCCTCCGTCCAACAAATGAGACATCAATAATTTGTGAAGAGTAAGAAGCCTCTCTTCGTTCAAAGGTTCTATCGCATGTTGATTGACGTAGCAAAATGCATCCGCATGATTGATTGCTTCATAAACACTTCGCATCCGGTCAGTGTTTGGACATTGATCTCGATTAAGAATTCCATCGTGTTCAATTTGCGTTAACGGGTTTCCCTCTATGGCCGTTGACTCATAGTTATAACGCACCAAAAATCCTCTTTCGAGCATGGTCTTATAACTTTCATAGTTCGGAGCTGGTTGAAGCAGGACTTCTCTTTTTGTCCTTATTTCACGGAGCTTCTTATCAAGTAATTCTCCTGTTGCCATTAAATCCCCCTTTCTTCTAATCTTTAAAGTTAATGTTGTAATAACGCTTGCGCTGTATGTTATTTGCGCGCTCATATCTTTTTGCCAGATTGTAAAACGATCTTTTTTCAACACCGGCTTCCTGAACTGCCTCAGATGTTGTCAATTTACCATCTTGCCAGTCAGTATAAATTTGTTTCCAATTCTCAGGATATTGTAATTTGGGTCTCCCGATCTGTTTACCAGCTTTTCTTGCAACCTCAATCCCGTCTTTTTGATTTTTTTTAATCTGCTTTCTTTCTTTTTCCGCTACATAGGATAAGATCTGTAAAACCAAATCAGAGATAAATTTTTTCTCCAGAGTCGTTTTTTCAAACTCGACCGAGAACGAGCTTGTATCAAGTAACGGCATGTCCAAAATTTTCACATCAACCTTCAGCTCTTCGGTCAGTCGTTGCCACTCTCTTTTGATTTCCGTATAGTCGCGTCCCATTCGATCGATACTGGTCATTATGAGCAAATCGCCTTGACGAAGCAATGCTGCTGTTTCCGAAGTACCTACAAGCAGATTATAACTGGGGCGATCAAATGATCGACCTGATATACGATCAACATATATATTCCGTTCCTCAACTCCTGCTTCTCTAAGCTCCGAAATCTGACGTTCCGGATTTTGGTCGGTTGTGCTTACTCTGGCATAACCATATACTCTAGTTCCAACTTACTCCCCCCTTTCTTGTTACATTCATTATCTCACAAGAAAGAAAAAATGTCAATGTTTTTTTCTTATAAGAATAAATACTATACAAAACTTTTATTCTCTATCTTTCATGACGAAATACGTTTATAAATTAATAAGAATAAAGGTATACCTTTTTTCCTACCCCATCTATAGCAAGATGGGGTAGGAAGGCAACTATTTTGTCTGTACTACTCCATTAACAACCCACTCCCCCTTTTCATTTACAATATGTCCATCAGGAGTTTTTCCCCTTCTTAATAACGCCCCCTTCGTTCCATCCGACTTCTCGTTAAAATAGTAACAACGTTTTAAATCATCAGGGCCAATAATCCACCTCCACCCTGTCACCATAGTTCCTCGTGTTCCGTCTGATACCGGCCACAAATAATAGATGTGTCCGTCTGCGTCTATGTACCAGCCCGTTTTCATTTCTCCTTTTTCGTCAAAACGGAACCAGTCGGCTTTGCCTTGATTGTTATTTGCATAGGGATTATAAATATATGCCCACTCGTTTAAATATTGTTTACCCGATGTATCTTGAAACTGCCAACCGGACGCACTTTGAATCCAAACACCTGACACAGGTGTAATTCCAGGCCCATTCGCAATTGTATTGTTAGAGCCGCTGCCAGATGAACCATTCCCTCCCCCACTGCTATGTCCGCCAGAATGACGTATTAGGGTATCATCAGCTGTTCCCGGAAGGCCGTCGGCTCCATTGGTGTAGTTCTGATCATCGGCCGTCCCAAAGATTCCATCCGGGCCAGGGCGAGTGTTGGTTCCATCCCCATTGTCAATATAAAGTTCCCCAGACTCTCCTTTCTCGATTAATTTATCATCAGCTGTTCCCGAAAGGCCATCGGCTCCGTTGGTGTAATTCTGGTCATCGGCCGTCCCAAAGATTCCATCCGAACCAGGGCGGGTGTTGGTTCCATTCCCATTGTCGATATAATCTTCTCCCGACTCTCCTTTTTCAATCAGTTCATCATCGGCCGTTCCCGGAAGGCCATCGGCTCCGTTGGTGTAATTCTGGTCATCGGCCGTCCCAAAGATTCCATCCGGACCAGGGCGGGT
>JAETOX010000220.1 GCA_021771575.1 Bacteroides sp.
CTCCTGTCGCCGCACCAGCAACAGGAATGGCACGTGGACGAAGCGGAACTGGACTACACCTTTCTTATCTTTCGCGAAGACTTTATGCGCACGTTCATCGCCGACAAGTTCTTCGTATATCGGCTGTTGTATTATTATCAGACTGATACACCGCCCTACTTGTTTGCCGAGCCGGAGGAGCTGACGGAATATATGCGCCTCTTAAAAAAGATAAAACAAGAACTACAACATCCTGTGGTAGACACTTACAACCTCATTGTGTCAGTGCTTTATTATCTACTGGTAATTATCAACCGGGCATACGCTCAAACTTATCGTCTACCTGTCGAAGTGCCAAAAAACAATTACGCATTCAAATTCAAGGACTTACTCGAAAAACATATCCGAACGACACAGCGCGTTCAAGAATATGCTGATATGCTTCGGATAAGTCGTATCACCTTGAATAATTCTGTCATGGCGCAATTTGGTGTATCAGCCATTCACTTACTCAAGCAACGTCTTTTGGAAGAGCTGAAAAATGAGCTACTGTTCTCCAATCTGAATGTGAGCCAACTGGCAGACGAGTTCCACTTTTCCGACCCCAGTCACCTCATGCGTTTTTTCAAAAAAGAAACAGGCAAGACTTTTACCCAATATCTAATGAATTACAAAAGAGGAATATATGAATAGAAATTTCATATTTGGCAAATGAATTCCATATTTAAGATATTTATTTTTTTGAATAACTATATTTTTCGTCATAAAGGTTCATTCTGCCAGTCCATAGAAATACCAATCGCTTTGTAATTGACATTCTTTTGAAGAATCTTAAAAAATACAAAAACACCCAATTTTCTTGGGTGTAAAAAAGGGTGTAAATCTTGCAAATGCTTGATTTACACCCTTTATTGCGGAGAGACAGGGATTCGAACCCCGGGTACCTCGCAGTACAACGGTTTTCAAGACCGCCGCAATCGACCACTCTGCCACCTCTCCGAAACCTCTGTTTTCAGAAGTACTTCCTTTCGAAAGCGATGCAAAGGTACGACTATTTTTTAAACCGCCAAACATTCAAGCGCGTTTTTTTGATTATTTTTCGCCATTATCGTAATTTTGCAGTCCAAAACCAAACATCAGACGCTATTATAAACATGATATATCCTCAAAATTTTGAACAGAAAATCGGATTCGACCAAATCAGACAACTGCTGAAAAACAAATGCCTCAGCACATTAGGCGAAAAACGGGTAGACGATATGGCATTTTCCGACAACTATACTGATATCAACCTATGGTTGGAACAAGTCATGGAATTTGTACGCATCATCCAGGAAGAAGACAGTTTTCCAGACCAGTACTTCATTGATGTACGTACTTCCTTGAAACGTATACGGGTAGAAGGCTTATATATGGATGAACAGGAACTGTTCGATCTACGTCGCTCACTGGAAACAATACGAGATATTGTACGCTTCCTGCAACAATCAGATGACGATGAAGAATATACTGACGAAGAAGGGAACTCTCCCTACCCTGCCTTAAAAGAACTGGCAGGTGATATTCTGGTTTTTCCCCAACTGATTACCCGCATCAATAACATACTCGACAAGTTCGGTAAGATAAAGGACAACGCTTCGACAGAACTGCTCCGCATCCGGCGCGAACTGAGCGCTACTACCGGAAGTATCTCCCGCAGTCTGAATGCTATCCTGCGTACAGCTCAGTCCGAAGGATATGTAGATAAAGACGTAACTCCAACCATGCGAGACGGACGATTGGTTATTCCGGTAGCACCGGGTATGAAACGTAAAATCAAAGGTATCGTCCACGATGAATCGGCTACCGGTAAAACAGTCTTCATTGAACCGGCAGAAGTAGTAGAAGCTAATAACCGCATCCGCGAACTGGAAGGAGAAGAGCGGCGGGAAATTATCCGAATCCTGACCGAGTTCTCTTCTGTTATCCGTCCTCAGATACCGGCACTGCTTCAATCCTATGAGTTCCTGGCAGAAATCGATTTTATCCGGGCTAAAGCCTTACTTGGATTGGAGTTTAAAGCTGGCAAACCGTCTTTCGAGGACCGCCAGATACTTGACTGGTTCGATGCTATCCATCCGCTGTTGCAACTCTCTTTGGCGAAACATGGTAAGAAAGTAATCCCTCTGGAAATCGAGCTGACTCCCCAACAACGCATTCTGCTGATATCAGGGCCAAATGCCGGAGGTAAATCCGTTTGCCTGAAAACGGTGGGACTTCTTCAGTACATGTTACAATGTGGTCTATTGGTCCCGATGCATGAACGGAGCCATGCCGGCGTATTCAGCCACATCTTTATCGATATCGGCGACGAGCAGAGCATTGAAGATGATCTGAGTACTACTCTTCTCATCTGACCAACATGAAGGTAATGATGAAATCGTGCAATGAAAAAAGTCTGATTCTGATAGATGAATTCGGTGGAGGAACAGAACCGCAGATAGGTGGTGCCATTGCCGAAGCCGTATTGAAACGATTCAACCTGAAGCAAACATTCGGAGTTATCACGACTCACTACCAGAATCTGAAACATTTTGCCGAATCGCATGAAGGAGTCGTAAACGGTGCCATGCTGTATGATCGCCACGAAATGCGTGCGCTCTTTCAGTTACAGATAGGAAATCCAGGAAGTTCTTTTGCAGTAGAAATTGCCCGAAAAATCGGACTTCCCGAAGAAGTAATAGCCGATGCTTCGGAAATTGTAGGTAGCGAATACATCCAAAGCGACAAGTACCTGCAGGATATCGTCCGCGACAAACGCTATTGGGAAACCAAACGGCAGAACATCCGTAAACGGGAGAAACAAATGGAGGAAACAATTGCCCGTTACGAAAAAGATATAGAAGAACTGGAACGTAGCCGGAAAGAAATCCTGAAAAAAGCCAAGGAAGCAGCCGAACAACTGCTGCAGGAATCAAACGCAAAAATTGAGAACA
>JAETOX010000022.1 GCA_021771575.1 Bacteroides sp.
GCATCCAGTTTTGGTGAAGCGCAACCGATCACCTGTCCGGTATAGGCAATTTGCTGTCCATACACAGCCGAAAAACCCTTATAGTCCTGACGGTCGATCAGCATATCCAAATTAGTACCGTTTTTCCCTAACATCGGGAGGCGACGAGTGATGAAAGCCTGATGGCGTACCGGATACAAACCGGCATCGATACCCATGCTATCGCATAATTTTCCGGCACCGCTACCCAAAGCATTCACAAAATGCTCAGTCCGGTATTCGATATATTTCTGATCATGTGTCTGCACCAACACACTGGTATATTTCCCCTCACGACAGGCTTCGATTACCCGACAATCTTCCATAACCGTACCACCGGCAACAATGCCCAAATTCCGAACCAAATCGACAACTTTACCCGGTGTAGCCTGCCAGCAATCCTCTGTAGCCAAAGCCGATATATACTTCTTCGGATTCGGATTGAAATAAGGCGAAATCTCTTCCCTGAATCGTTTTGGAGCGATCATTTCTGCTTTCGACCAGGCTTTACTGGCTTCCAGAGCCTTATACGTATCTTCGTCATGAGCAAAACTAATGTAACGGATCGTTTTATAATCGATATTAGACAGATTTTGTAATTCTTTAAAAATATCATGATTCCGAGTTGCGATTTCTGCTAATTCCGGTATGGAGAAAGCGGTACGCCCCCCACCGATATTCCGCCAGGAAGAACCCCGCTCTGCATTCACTAGCACAGGATTCATGCCAGCCTCCGCCATATAGCGGAATAAAGCACTTCCAGCTATTCCCCCCCCTGCAATCAAAGCCCCCACATCGACACGCTTAAAGATATCCCGATTAGCCACTAAATATGTATCTCCTTTTTTTGCCGGAGCAATTTCCCCCAGCGTCAGCTGATTGGAAAGTGGTGCCCTCGGAGTAGCCTCTCCTACCAGTTCGATTCCCCGGCTCCGGAGTGCACTACGCAACCGTGGTATACAACGTTTTCCCCGACAAGGCCCCATACCCAAATGAGTGTTATGTTTCACTTCATCGACCGAAATAAATGTTCGGTCACCGACCACACGCAAAACTTCTTCTAACTCGACATCGTCACAATGGCAGATATAGGTTGGTCCCTCGACATCTTTCAGCAAAGGTTTCGGCTGTAAAGGCACCGGATAATTTTCTTTTACCATGAAGCCCCTCACCCGTGTCAGAGCGTCCCCCTGCAAAGTAAGCGACTTTACCCGGGCGACATTGGTCTTATTCGGCTTATGTAAGATCTTCTCGATCTTTCCTTCTCCGAGGATTTCCCCGTTATTATTGACCAAATAGACTTCTGCCCCTTCCTGCGCTTCATATTCAATAGGCAGGAACAGGTTGTCCTTGCGTAAATCATATCCGAAAATGGCCAGCCCCGGACATTGATACACACATTCCATACATCCGATACATTTATCATAATCCACTACCGGTACGGTAGAAGTGGAACTCTTGGTAATTGCACCATGAGGACAGGCAAACGAGCAGGGATTACAAGCAAATCCATACAAACAATCGGCTTGTACAAATCCCCGGGCCAAGCGTCGTTTTTCATCCGGAAGCCGTGGTTCTTCCAATATTTTCACCGGATGTTGCTGAGAATCAATATATTCTTTGGATAACAACAGGTAATCGTCATAATTCAGACGAATACCAAGCTCTATCATGATTTGCATAGCTGTATGTTTTCCTTTGAGCACAGCACTGGTTCCCTCTCCGATACGGATGGCATCACCAGCAGCAAAACACCGGCTACCAAATACCTCTTTCCCTTTCAGTAACAATTGATTATCCGGAATAAGACCTGTACAAATATTGATAACATCTATGCCCTCGATCACTTTCTCTGTACCTGGTACCGGACGGAAATTCTCACACTGAGCAATCACAGCTCCAATAATACCATTCTTTGCCTTATTCGGAATCGCTTTTAATAAGGTATGGGAAGTAAGAATGGGTATTGCCAATCGACGAACCCGGTTGGCCTGCACCGGAAAACCTCCTTCCCGAGGCATAGCCTCCACAATCGCCTTTACATGCGCTCCTGCCTGCATCAACTGATAAGAAGTCAGATAGCCAATGTTTCCGGCCCCTACTGTAAGCACATTTTTGCCCAGCAAGGTCAACTCACTATTCATCATTTTCTGCACCACAGCCGCCGTATATACTCCCGGTAGGTCATCATTTTCAAAAGCAGGCATAAAAGGTACGGCCCCCGTCGCTACTACTAAATAATCCGCATCAACAAAGAATATTTCTTCTGTCTGAATATTTTTCACTGCGACACGCTTTCCTTCGAGTAAATCCCACACCGTAGAATTCAAGTAAATCCCATCCTTATTTTCTCCGGCTAAATTCTTAGCGATATCAATTCCCCGCATTCCTCCGAAACGTTTCTCTTTCTCAAAAAAGAAAAACTGATGCGTTTGCATAGTAAACTGTCCACCGGTTTTATCGTTATTATCAATAACGATATTGTCTACTCCATATTTATTGAATTCCTCTCTTACAGCCAAACCTGCCGGTCCCGCACCGATAATGACAACTGTAGTCCGAAGCACTTTTTTCTTTTCTACTGCTGGTTGTTTCACTTTTTTAGCCATAAAATCCTCCGTAATTTCCCGCACCTCTTTCACACCATCGACCTTTGTGATACAAATCCGGCGTATTTTTCCATCCACCAACATTTCACAAGCTCCACATTTGCCGATTCCACATTCTAAAGAACGCTGACGTCCTTCCAGACTATGACTATGCACCGGAAAACCGGCCTGATGCAAAGCCGCAGCAATAGTATATCCTTTTTCTCCCTCAATCTCCTGCCCGTTATATTTAAAAATAACCTTTTCTCTCTCCGGTACTTCCAATACCGGATGTTTTTTGACTTTTGACATAGTAACTGGTTTTAGATTAATAGTTACGGGCAATTTAGAGGAAAAAAATAAAAAAAAAGCTGACTTTCGTCAACTTTCCCCAAATATAAAAGTGTTTTAGAACATTATCCCCCAAGAGACACAGTCGTTTCCATTTTTTGAAACTCGAAATATCCTTCCACCCCTTGTTCATCGACACTCACCCCTTTTATAGTCGTATCGTCCACCAACATCCCGAACCAACTGTCTAATTCGTATGTGATCGAAAATTCCGAATGAATAATATCGAATTCCGTTGCCTCCAGTTTCACTTTCCGGCCTTCGAGAGTACCAGTCAGAAATTCCTGTATCATATAAGAAGTTTCTTTTTCTACCTTATCTGTAAAAACAATTCTCCCGGATAAAAGCTGATCTCTTTGGGTCAGGTACAATTCCCCTTCCGCTACTCCATATCCATAATTTTCGGTATATTTCCACTTTCCTGTTAAATTCATCCTTCTGATTCAGATTGATAGTTTACACTTCTTCTTGTTTTGCTTGTTGCCAAAGCTCTTCCATTTCTCCCAAGCTCATTTCTTTTAATGTCTTTCCAGATTCTTTTGTCTTCTCTTCAATATACCCGAAACGCCGGATAAATTTCCGGTTCGTTTTTTCAAGTGCATTTTCAGGATTAATCCCATATAGTCGGGCTGCATTGACCACTGCAAATAACAAATCCCCGAATTCTTCCTCCATTTTCACAGAATCGGCTTTTTCCACTTCTGTTTCGAATTCAGCAAGCTCTTCTTTTACTTTAGCCCAAACTTCTTCTCGGCGTTCCCAATCAAACCCGGCCCCCCGGGCCTTATCCTGAATCCGGTAAGCTTTTACCAAAGCTGGTAACGATACAGGCACTCCTTCCAGCACCCTATGTTTACGTCCCTTTTCTTTCAGCTTTAATTGCTCCCAATTTTGCAGCACTTCCTCAGCATTTTCAACCTTCGTTTCACCATAAATATGGGGATGCCGATATTTCAATTTATCACAGATTCCCTGTAAGACACCAGTTATATCAAACGCTTTCTGCTCGCTGCCGATCCGGGCATAAAAGACAATATGCATCAGAATATCTCCTAATTCTTTTTTCACTTCCTCCATATCTTTATCAAGAATGGCATCTCCCAGCTCATACACCTCCTCGATAGACAAAGCCCGTAATGATTCCATCGTCTGCTTACGGTCCCAAGGACATCCCGTGCGTAAAGTAGCTATCACCTCCAACAATTCTGCGAAAGCTTCCTTTTCTTTTTCCCAGTCGTTCATACGTTTATCATTTTTCAGATTCCCGATTTTAATTTGCATAATTACATCCGGGATTCATCGTTTTTTCGTAATTTGCACCTGCAAAAATAAGGTATTTATTTGAAGTTTCATGATTGAAAAAAGAATTAGTATAGGAAATATAGACCCCATTGATTTTTATGGAGTTAACAATTCAAAATTCAACCTGTTAAAAGAATATTTTCCCAAACTTAAAATTACAGCCCGGGGAGATGAAATTATCATCCAGGGAGAAATCAATGATATTGAAATCTTAAACCATAAAGTTACAGCTTTATTAGAACACTATCATCGTTATAATATGCTGACAATTGCCAACCTGAAGCGTATTATACTCGAAGATAACATAGTAGAGAATCCTGAAGATGCAGAATCCGTCATTTTGTTTGGTAATGCGGGAAAAGCCATCCGGGCACGTACTCCTAACCAAAGAAAGCTGGTAGAGCTGGCCCGCAACAACGATCTGTTATTCGCTACGGGTCCTGCGGGGTCCGGTAAGACTTATACGGCCATCGCCCTTGCAGTCAAGGCCCTGAGGAACCGCGAAGTAAAAAAGATCGTCCTAAGCCGACCAGCAGTGGAAGCTGGGGAAAGCCTGGGTTTCTTGCCAGGAGATATGAAAGAAAAAGTAGACCCTTATCTACAACCTCTTTACGATGCCTTGTCCGACATGATCCCTCCAAAAAAACTAGAAGAATACCTGGCCTCGGAAGTGATCCAGATCGCTCCGCTGGCTTACATGCGGGGAAGGACACTTAACGATTCTTTCGTCATCCTGGACGAAGCACAGAACACCACCCGTAATCAGCTGAAAATGTTTCTGACACGAATGGGAGTAAGTGCCAAATTCGTGATCACGGGCGATATGAGTCAGATCGATTTGCCTCGTCGTAGCGAATCGGGTTTAGTGCATGCGATCGATATACTCAAAGACATTAAAGGCATTGCAGTTGTCGAATTCAACTCCGAAGATATTGTTCGCCATCGTCTGGTTAAGGAAATCGTAAAAGCATACAGTACGGAAGATCGAAAAGACAGAAAGACAGCAGAAACAAGAGAAAAGATTGAACATTAAAATATAAAATTATGGATGCTATTGTAAAAACAGATTTCTGTTTCCCGGGACAAAAAAGTGTGTACAAAGGGAAAGTACGCGATGTTTATAATATCGATGATGAATACTTGGTGATGTTGGTTTCCGACCGGATTTCCGCTTTTGATGTGGTATTGCCGAAAGGAATTCCTTACAAAGGCCAGGTGTTGAATCAAATCGCTTCCAAATTTCTGGATGCAACTGCTGATATTGTTCCCAACTGGAAAATAGCGACTCCCGACCCGATGGTCACGGTAGGACATAAATGTGAGCCGTTTAAAGTGGAAATGGTGATCCGTGGATACCTCACTGGTAGTTCCTGGCGAGCTTATAAATCAGGCGAACGGACACTTTGCGGCCTGCCGTTACCCGAAGGCATGAAGGAAAATCAGAAATTCCCCTCCCCCATTATTACTCCGACAACCAAGGCTGACGAAGGCCATGACGAAAATATTTCCAAAGAAGAGATTATCGCTCAAGGATTGGTAAGCCGCGAAGATTATGAAGAATTGGAAAAATACACTTATGCGTTATTTCAAAGAGGAACGGAAATGGCCGCAGAAAAAGGATTGATCCTGGTAGATACGAAATATGAGTTCGGCAAGAAAGACGGAAAAATCTACCTGATCGATGAAATCCATACGCCCGATTCTTCGCGCTATTTCTATGCCGACGGTTATGAAGAACGGTTTGCCAAAGGGGAGAAACAAAAGCAATTATCCAAAGAATTTGTCCGCGAATGGCTGATGGATAACGGTTTTCAAGGACAGGCCGGCCAACAGGTACCAGACATGACCCCTGAAGTAGTTGCTGGTATTACCGATCGTTATATCGAACTTTACGAACATATTACAGGTCAAAAATTTGAGAAAGCGGATAATACAAATGTACTAAAACGTATTGAAGAGCATGTAAGCGCTTTCCTGAAAACATTATAACTATTACCAAAATACAAATATGCAAATTCGGCCTTATTCAACGCCCAATTTGCATATTTGTTTATTCCTAATTATTTCACTACGAATCCGGAAAAATCGTTACTCAGGAATTTCTTCAATTCATCAGGACTCACCCTCACTTTATAGCTTCCATCCTTAAAGAAAGTAATATTTCCAGTTTCCTCGCTCACTACCACAATATAAGCATCACTGACAGAACTCAATCCGAGGGCAGCTCTATGACGCAATCCCATGCTACCGGGAATGTCCAGACGATCGGAAACCGGCAGGATACATCGGGCAGCCAAAATTCTGTTTTCATTGATAATCACGGCTCCGTCGTGCAACGGGGTATTTTTAAAGAATATATTTTCGATCAGTTCGTCTGTAACTTTTGCTTTTATCAAAACACCTGTTTGAGCATAATTATATAATTCCGTATTTTGTTGAAAAACAATCAAAGCCCCGGTTTTCGAAGCAGAGAAATTCACACAGGCTTCGACAATGGCATCCGAAACATCTTCTTTGATTACCGGTTTGGCAAACAACTTCTCCAGATTAAAGATATTCTGCAAATTGTATTTACTACCTACCAACAAAAGGAAACGCCTGACCTCCTGCTGAAAAACAATCAGCAAGGCAATCACTCCCATGCCGATAAATTGCCCTAAAATCGAAGAAATCAGCTCCATATTAAAAGCCCGTACCAATAGCCAGGCAACATAGAAAGTAAAAATCCCGGCAAAAATATTGATAGCCGCTGTTCCTTTTACCAAACGATAAACCTGATAAAATATGAAAGCAACAATCAGAATATCGAAAATATCGAAAAAACCAAGTTTTATAAATAATAACATAGATTCTTATACTTATTTCACTCCACAAATCTAAATAAAATTTCAGAATATACGCTACATTCCGTATCTTTGCAGTAATGAATCGGCAAAATAATGCCAGAACACTTTAAATTATTTGTTATGCGATATTTTAAAACTTTCCTGTTTACCCTGTTGGCCTGCTCGGTTTTTGCACAAAATACTCCTAAAGCAAAAGAGATATTGGATAAAGCAGCCGCAAAATTCAAAGCTTATCCGGCTGCAGAAATCAATTTTACACTTACTATGGAAAATCCGGATGAAGGCATCAATGAAACTCATCAGGGTAAAGCCTGGATGAAAGGGAATCTGTATAAACTGAACTTAATGGATGTCGAAAATTATTATGACGGCAAAAATATTTATACTTACATGCCAGAAGTAGAGGAGGTAAACATCAAAAATCCAAATGAGGAAGAGGAAGAATTATTGAATCCTACTACCCTATTCGATATTCACAATCAAGGATTTGAACAGAAATTAGTTAATATATCAGGGAACATAGCTTATATAGAATTGTTTCCGACCAATACAGACCGGAATTTTACCAAAATCGGTATATGGGTTAATCCGGCTACTTCTTCTATCCAGAAAGTTACTTCTTTCGGCAAAGATGGGAATAACGTAACCATTATGTTAAAAAATATCAAACAATTATCTCCTGCACCTGCCGACACTTTCTTCAAATTTGATACCACAAAACATCCGAATGTGGAAGTAATTGATTTAAGGTAAACCTCATTGGGCTCTTTTTTATCAGTACCAAGAATGTCCATTACGGATTGGGCATTGGGAAAACTGAAGGCACACAGGAAGAGTATAAAACAATAAAAACCACACGTATGAACAACGAAATTCTGTACATCCTTTTACCGGATTATGCCGCGCATGAGGCAGTGTATCTTTCGCAGGCAATCGCTTCGGATGAATTTGCTTTGAAAGAAAATCCGAAGTATATAAATAAGGTAGTAGCCCCCACCATGGAGCCAGTTAAGTCTATTGGTGGTTTCCGTACTTTGCCCGATTATTCTTTTGACACGATGCCAGACGATTATGCAGCATTGATACTGATCGGTGGTTTCGGGTGGAGTACTCCTGTTGCAGAACAGGTTGTGCCGATTGTTAGACACGCCATTGAGAAAGGCAAGATTGTCGGAGCTATCTGCAATGCCGCCTCGTTCATGGCAAAGCATGGTTTTCTCAATAATATCAGGCATACAGGCAATGGCTTGGAACAACTAAAACACTGGGGTGGTGAAGTTTACACCCATTCGGACGGCTATGTCCACATCCAGGCGGTCGCTGACAACAACATTGTAACTGCCAACGGTTCTGCGACACTTGAATTTGCCAAAGAGCTACTTTTGTTGCTTAAAAACGACACGCCGGAGCGCATCGAAATGTATTATCAGTTCAACAAACAGGGATTCTGCAACTTATTCTCCAATTGAAGCTATGTTTATCGCAATTCTTACATACAAAAAAACATTGAGCGAAGTCGATAAGCATCTTGCCGCGCATCGTGAATATCTTGCTACACATTATACTGCCGGAGATTTCATCGCTTCCGGCCCACAAACGCCACGTATCGGCGGCGTGATAATGATGAAATCCGACAGTCGCGAAACAATAATGTCAATCCTTGCCCAAGACCCGTTCCACATTAACGACATTGCCGATTATCAGGTAGTGGAGTTCACTCCGACAATGTTCAGAAACGAAGATTTAAAATCGTTTTTAACATGATTGAAACCGAACGACTTATTTTGCGTCCCTGGTGTGAAGATGATCTGATTCCATTCTCTGAAATAAACAGCGACAAGGAGGTTATGGAGTATTTACCCAAATGTCTTTCTTATGAAGAAACAGTGGAGTTTTATAATCGTATAGCCGCCGAGCATAACACATTTGGATATGGTCTATATGCAGCAGAATTAGAAGGCGAATTTATTGGTTACGTCGGATTCCATCATTTTGATTTTGAGGCCGAATTTTCACCCGGTATTGAGATTGGCTGGAGGCTTGGAAGAAAGTATTGGAATCAAGGTTATGCAACGGAAGCGGCAAAAGCCTGTATTGATTATGCCTGTAAATATCGGATGTTCAACGAGATTTATTCATTCACAACGGTATGTAATCATCGTTCGGAACGTGTGATGCAGAAAATAGGGATGAAGCGACAGGGCTGCTTCTCCCATCCATCACTACCAGAAGGCCATAAATTAAAGCCGCATATACTATACAAATTGGAATTATGCCATATATAACGATTGAAAGTGGAGCCTTGACCTCCGAACAAAAGAAAGCACTTATCGAGCAACTAACGGTAACAGCTTCCGAGATTACCCATATCCCGGCACAATTTTTTATGGTATCCATTAAGGAGCTACCTGACGAAAATATCGGTATTGGCGGTAAGCCGATTGACGAACTTAAACGCAACTATAGAACTTGAATCGAGTATGACGATAACGAGATTAAAAACGTCTTGGACTTACTGGCTATGTATCACGATGATAGTAATGTTCGTTTTACCTTTTGCGGTGGCTCATCTCGCTTCGGCATGTAGTGGCATGGCATTGTGCATGATGTTGTTCCTGGTCCTCAATCCAGTGTATTCAATCATATTGGGGACTTTTTGTGGAAAAAATATCAAGCAGAGGTGGAATCTTCCGTTAATTTCTGCGGTGATGTTCCTATGCGGAACGTGGCTGTTTTTTGATATAAAAGAAGTATGGTTCATTATATATGCAGCAATCTATCTTGCATTAGGTTGGATTGCTATGTTGGTAAGTAAATCTCTAAGGAGAACATACCCGAAAAGGGAATACAGAGCCCCGTAACACTCTTTCGGTCATACGAGAATGGTTTAAAGGAGCAAAGGGTAATGTACCAATGATTATAACGTTTTCATTGGTACATTGGGATATTCAGGAAATAATTTAAAATCAGCCAACTAATTCGTCAATACCTGAAAGAGCACGAGCCGGAACTGCACGCCCGTTCGGGAATGGAAAAGACAGAGAAGGGCCAAATGGTATCGCCTGAAAGCATGGAGAAATCAGCACTTACAGAACGCCGTAAACGGCGGGAATAACCTCCTTATTTACAAGGGATAAAAACTGTTGGAATCCAGGCAGCCAGCCCCGCCTGTATGATCATCCCCGGCTTTAGTCGGGGGTGATCTGGGCGCGATTTATACCCACTGGGTAAATAACTGATTTGCAGTGCTTCCGCACAATTAAGTTCGGAGCAAATTCGGAGTAATATTAGTGTTTTTACAGAGCATAATTATCAATGGACAAATTTGATCCGGTGAAGATCCGGTATGGCGACTTTTTATCTCACTGTTTGTGATAGCAAAGGCAGTGGCGATGATGTGACAGACCGCCCCCTTGGGCTATACTGTCAAATGGAGATACGGAAGGAAGGCGGCCAGTTCAACCTCCATTAAAACCTCTAGGATATTTTTCCAGGATACCGGATCCTATAAAACCCAAAGTAGGGTGGATTCCTGAAGATACAAAAAAACCAACTAATTCATAATGCACTTATGATGAATTAGTTGGCTAAATTTATATTATTTTATGAATATCCCTACATTGTTACATAGCGCATTAGTTTTACACATTAAAGCGGAAATTCATCATATCGCCGTCCTGTACGATATATTCCTTTCCTTCGACCGACATTTTACCGGCTTCCTTACATTTCGCTTCCGATCCGTAGGTTATAAAATCTTCATATTTAATTACTTCGGCACGGATAAAACCTTTTTCAAAATCGGTATGGATAATACCGGCAGTCTGAGGTGCTTTCATTCCTTTTCGGAAAGTCCAGGCTCTTACTTCTTTAGGCCCTGCCGTAAAATAGGTTTGCAAATTCAATAAATGATAAGCTGTACGGATTAATTTGTTGACTCCGGCTTCTTTTAAGCCCAAATCTTCCAGAAACATTTGTTTTTCTTCATACGTTTCCAATTCGGCGATATCTGCCTCGATACCAGCCCCGATAACCAAAACTTCGGCCTTTTCATTTTTTACAGCTTCCCGTACCGCCTCAACATATCTATTGCCATTAACTACCGCTACTTCATCTACATTACAAACATACAAGACGGGCTTATTGGTCAGCAATTGCAGATCCCGGGCTACCTCCTGCTGCAATTCGTCCAACACCACCGTCCGGGCAGACAATCCCTTCTCTAAAGCGTCCTTATATAGGTGCAATACTTCTACCAAACGTTTGGCATTGGCATCGCCTCCTGTCATCGCTCTTTTTTCTTCTTTCTGCAAACGGTTTTCCACCGTCTCAAGATCCTTCAATTGTAATTCGGTATCGATAATTTCTTTATCCCGTACAGGGTCTACAGTTCCGTCCACATGCACGATATTGTCATCGTCGAAACAACGCAACACATGAATAATTGCATCGGTCTCACGGATATTGGCTAAAAACTTATTTCCCAATCCCTCACCTTTACTGGCACCTTTTACTAAGCCGGCAATATCCACGATTTCCACTACGGCAGGCACGACATTAGCGGGATTCACCAACTCTACCAATTTATTTAAACGCTCATCCGGCACGGTAATAACCCCGACATTCGGTTCTATCGTACAAAAAGGGAAATTGGCCGACTGTGCCTTCGCATTACTCAAACAGTTAAATAAAGTTGACTTTCCGACATTCGGAAGCCCAACTATTCCACATTGTAAACCCATAATATAAAATTATTTCCATTTTATAATCGGATGGCAAAGGTAGTAAAAAAATTTATATCAGCGAACGGTAATATGAAAGCACCCTTGTTTAAATTCGTAACGGACATAACACTTTTTCTGCTTACGCAAATCCTGAAGAACTTCTGCCAGCACAGATTTCAATTTGTCCGTTTCCTCTTTTTCCGCCCCTTTATAACGAGCATAAGCAACATCGAAAGTAGTTCCATAAACATGTGCCGAATTAGCACTGGCGTTAATATTCTTTTTTCTCAGTTGTTTTACCGTACCGGCAGTCCGGAGTACACTGGTTACGATGATTTTCCGATCGTCCAATCCTTTACTGTCCAAAGAATCCCGGAAATTCTTCCCAATCGTTTCCAACAACTCTTCTGCCCGGGGCACCAGATAAGGAATAGAATGAGTCAGCTTATCCACCTCATAATGCCGACAGGAAGCGATTTCCGTCAACTTTCCTTTCTGCTCCCGGAAATCAGCATCTCCGGTAATCGGTTTAATCCCCCATTGTTTGGCAGCCCGAAGATGCCGGTCGTTCATATCATTGAAAGTACGCTGAAAATTACGGAAATACCGGAATGTCCCTTTTCTCTTTTCGCCCCCGCATCCAACCACTCCGACAATACACAGGACCAAGAATATATACTGTACCGAACGCATGTTATCTTTCTATATTTTGCAGGCAAAGATAGGGATAAACATAGAAACTATCGAATAAAACGACAAGAAGAATGCCGGAAACGACGTACGCTCCGGCATCCTCCATCTATTAAAAACAAACAATTAAGGGATCACCATTTTTTTGACCTGAAAGTCATATCCACCACATCGGCTCCTTTAAACAACGACTTGGCGAATTTCTGAATATCCTTCGGGGTCAGTCCGTCGAGGATTTCCTCGAAGTTCTTCGGGTCGGCCGGATTGATGCCCGTCAGATAATACCCTTTAAGAGCACTCATCCAATAGGCGTTGTGCGATTTCGACTGCTCACGGCTTTTGCGCATGGCAGTAACAACCTTGTTGAACTCTTCGGCGGTCGGCGCTTCCCGCATCATCTTTTCCGTCTCCGCATAAATCAGGCTCTTCAGGTGGTCGGCACGCTCAGGGTCGCAATCGAAATTCATCGACATACTATAATAAGAACGAGGCTCACGGATAGAACCGGCACCTACCGATACGCCATACGTTCCTCCTTCCTTCTCCCTGATGTTCTCTGTGTAACGAAGATCGAGGATACCTTTCAAAATAGCGTTACAAATGTTATTACGAACACTGTGTTTCATTTCCTTAGAGAAATTCGTGATAACCGTGGCTTTCGGCGTTTCGAGGTCCAGTTCGATCACCTTCACCGTTTTACCTTTTGGACCACGGACTCCGTTATCACGCCAGGTTTCTTTTCGATAGTCCGATTTCAACGAACCGATGTATTTTTCTACGAGCGGTTTCGCCGTTTCGGCATCGATATTACCGACGATGAAGAAAGTAAAGTCGCTGGCATCCTTGATGCGGTCCCGGTATATCCGTTCCATCTGGGTCAGGTCTATACGGTTCAGATAGGCTTCATTGTAAACCAGCGTACGCGGATGGTAGTTGCTCATAATGAGGCTGATCGAGTCCTTCATAATTTTCTGCGTATTGTTTGCCATGTTGTGAAGGGCGGCCCGGTTGCGGTTTTGGATAGACTCGAATATCTCCCGGTCGAAACGGGGCTTCTCAAATCTCAGATAAAGCAGTTGCAACATCGTCTCGAAATCGCCGGGAATGGAAGTACCGCTCAAGGTTTCGGACATGCCTCCGATGCCTGCCTCACACGTAGCCATCTTACCGGTCAGGAGTTTCGCAAGCGCAATATTATCGAAATCACCGACTCCCGAAGCAACGGCAAAACCGGCGGCATTGGCGGCCGAGGGCAGCATGTCCGTGTCATAGAGCGAAGTTCCGCCCTTGCTGTAGGCATACAACGCTACGTCTTCCTTTTCGTAATCCGCTTTACGGAACACCACTTTCGCGCCGTTGCCAAGCGTCCACTCCACGGCTTCGAAGTCGGGCAGCGCTTTTTCCGCTACGACCTCCGAACCCGGCAGGTCTTCGCTGATGAGGGACCCTTCAGCCACCTCGTCCTGATAAGGAGCGATGTCCGCCTTGGAAACCTTATCCATAATGGCCAATACTTCCTCGCGCGTCAGGTGCGCGACGCCTTCCGACGGACCGTTGATGACAATCGTCCGGTTGCGTCCGGTGTTGCCTTCGGCAAATTTGGCGTTTACCTCCTCCACCGTAATGGTCGGAATGAGGCGGGTCACGTAACGGTAATAATATTCAAAGTCCACCATCGGTTCCTGTTCCAGGAAATGGGCCTGCATGCTTTGGATAAAACTTTCATGGGGCGTGCGGTCTTTTTCTTTGTAGGAAGCTTCTAATCCTACCAGCATATTGGTTTTTACCCGTTCCAGTTCGGTGGGGGTGAAACCGTAACGCCGCACCCGTTCGTTTTCCGTCAGGATGGCTTCCAACGCCTCCGCTTCGCCGTTGGGCTTGGCACCCACGGAAATCCCGTATGAATCATAACCACGCACCAGGCCGCTGAAACCGATGTTACCGCCAAGGAAAGGAGGGTTTGCCTGCTGCATCAGTTCGCCGATGCGGGCATCTATCATACTGTTACAGAAAGAAACCAGCAAGTTATCTTTCAAATACCGGTGGGTATTTTTCTCCTCCGCTTTCGCGCCCGGCAGGATGGTGGTGATGCTGACGGAAGACTGCTGTACTTCCTTGTCGGTGGCTAAGCAATAGTAGATTTCCTCGTGCTCCGGAATTTCGAAGAAAGGACGCGGTTTAGGGTTCTTGACAGCCGGGATGGAAGAGAAAATTTCCTTGATGCGGCGTTCCATCCAGGCCACGTCGAAGTCTCCCACCACGGCAATGGCCTCTAAGTCCGTGCGATACCATTCGTGATAAAAATCGCGGATGGTCTGGTGCTTGAAATTCTTGATCACGTCAAGGCTCCCGATGACATCGCGCACGGCATATTTCGAGTCCTTGAACAACACCGGCATCGTCTGTGCCAGCAGGCGGAACTGCGGCGTACGGCGGGTGCGCCACTCTTCGGATATCACGCCCCGTTCGGCGTCGATTTCGTCGCCGTCGAGTGTCAGGTAGTACGACCAGTCGTGCAGAATCAGCAGGCAGGTGTCCAGCAGCTTCACGTCCGTGGCAGGCACAGAACTGAGGTTGTACACCGTTTCGTTCTGGGCGGTGTAGGCATTGATGTTGCCCCCGAAAGTAACCCCGTATTTTTCCAACGTGGTAATGATTCCCTTGCCCGGAAAATTCTTGGTGCCGTTAAAGGACATGTGTTCCAGAAAATGGGCCAGACCGTCCTGGTCGTCGTTTTCGAGCAGTGCGCCGGCATTGCGGATAATATAAAAATCGGCGCGGTTCTTCGGTTCTTCGTTGTGGCGAAGATAGTAAGTTATACCGTTG
Source organism: Bacteroides sp. (assembly GCA_021771575.1). Lineage (GTDB taxonomy): Bacteria > Bacteroidota > Bacteroidia > Bacteroidales > Marinifilaceae > Odoribacter. The sequence continues at coordinate 15,346 of JAETOX010000022.1, forward strand.
GGCAGTTTACCCACCACCATGTTCGGGTCCGCAGGCAGCGGAGCCGAGAGGTCCTGCGCACGACTCCCCGAAAAGAGAAAAACGCAGGTCAGCAATAAAAATGTCCGTAAGTTCATCATCTTTATAGTATTGTTTATAGTATTGAATTATTGTATATCGCCTCCAATTGTATTTCCAATTCGCCGCTGCCGTGTCCGGAGAAGACTATTTTTCCTTCCGGATTGACAAGCAAGAAAGTAGGCACCCCCCGAAGGTCGTACAATTGCGGGAGGGCTTTATTTAGCGCCGGCGTACTGAGCCATTGCGTCCATGGCAGCTTTTCCTCCTCGACAGCCCGCTGCCAGTCCTCTTTTTTCTGGTCGATGGAAATACTCACGAATCGCACGTCTTTCCCGTAACGTTTGTACATCTCGCGCAGATGGGGAAAGCTGGCACGGCACGGACCGCACCACGATGCCCAGAAATCGATAATCGTATATCCTTCCGGGTTCAATTGGGCAAGGAGCGACACGGTTTTTCCATTCAAATCAGTCAGTTCGCCGTCTTGCAACGGAGCACCTTGAACAAAGCGAACGGCATCATGCAGGTATTGGCGGAAATTCTTCAATCCGGTACAGGTATCCTGATACGAGGCAAACAGCCGCTCCATTTCATCAAGATAAGCCTGGTTATACGTAAAAGGGGATTTCTTCAACAATTCCGCCACATGCAAATTCACCGCCAAATTGGAATGGGTGCGGATAAACTCTTTGCCGGTTTCGCTCAGCTCTTCCGCTAGTGCATTCAGGCGGCGGTTGTCCTCTTGGGCCGGCTGTTCCTTTTTCCGGATTTCCCTCATCTCATAACGCACAGGGAGGGTCTGCTGCTGATAAACGTAGTAGGCATCCTGGGCAGGAGAGCCTTTCAGCCGGTAATTCTTCTCTTTCCGGATGTCGTAACGCCAGAATGCCTGCGGGAGGCTGTCTATGTGCGGAACGGTAAACTCCAGCCTGCCGTTCTCCACAAAGCAATCGATCTGGTAAGAAACCGCCAGGTCGTAATCCAACCCCGCATTCTGGATGTAGTCGAAATTATCCAGACCCAGACGGCACCAAGTAGGCTCTTCCGCCTTGCCCCGCAGTTCGAATTTTCCGTCCACGACATAAGCCGTTCCCAACTGCGGCTCCATGCCGGTAAGGGATTTCAGCACCACTTTCGTACTGTCCATAACGCCAGGAACCGTCCCGCGCAGGACAAAATGGTCGGCAGGCTGCCGCGTACATGCGGCCGCACCGAGCAATAAGAATAGATAGAGTTTTTTCATGTTATTTCCCTAAAAGTTTTTCCATCGTAAAACGGAGGGCATCGGCACTGTTGCCGCTGAAAGCAATCCTGCCGTCGGGAGCGATAAGCAACAAACGCGGTATACCGGTGATATTGTAAGCCCGCTGGATTTCGTAGACCTGCCTGCTGCTACCTGCCCATGCCTGTGCCCAAGGCATAGCTTCCTCCTTCATCGCCTTTTCCCAAGCCTCCCGCTTCTGGTCGAGCGACACGCTAAGCAGAGTCAGACGCTCACAGTCGTAACGCTGGTAAAGCTGTTCCACCTTGGGAATAGCCCAACGGCAGGCACCGCACCATGAAGCCCAAAAATCCACCAGTGTATACCGGTCAGGGTGCACATACTGTGACAATTTCACCGTATCGCCTGCTGCGGTTGTCAGTTCTACATCCTTATACATCCCCCCCTTACATAAAGTACGCGATACTTCCGCAATTCTCAAAACATAGGGACGGCGTACAGTATCGTCAATCTGTCCGGCGATATGTACCAACTCCTCCACCTCATCAGGTGTACGCACAAAAGTGGTCTTCAACAACTCCTCGGCAATATAAAGCGACAGGGGAGATTGCGGATGCCGGCGAACAAACTCTATGTTTGCGGCATCGACCGCCGCTTCCGCTGCCTGTCTTTGAGGATAGAACACATCGAATTTACGGTTGAATTCTTCGAGCGTATACTGGTCTTCATATAAACCCAAGTTTCCCAGAGAGTCTGCCATCCGCTCTACTGCCAAGCGCAAAGGCAACAAAGCAGCCCGGTATTCATAAAACTCCCTTTGTAACGGTCCGCCTTCCACACGTATTTTAAGGTCAGCACTTGTCGACATGAAAAGAGGTATAAACCGCATACTATCCAAATGAGCCGCCTTCAATGTCAGTTCGGAATTATCAAGAAACAGAAAAGTGTTGAAACTCCTCACCTCTTCAGGCGATGAGACGCAAGAACGGTTGTCAATAACCAAACCGCAATAGCGCGGCGTAGAGACGACGCCCCGCAGTTCGAATTTCCCGTCCCGTACCGTATCGGTCGCCAAGATTTTGTAATTTTCGTTTTCCACATTGCGGAGCGTAACGGTCATGCCGTCTTTCAAGCCGGGGAAGCTACCCCGAATCACATACCCGCCGGTATGGGAGCCGCAGGCGCTGCATAAAAGCAACGCCAGGGCAAAAAAGAAAAATTTATTCATAAAAACCAGTTCAAATTAAATTACTTTCCGGCATCCCGGCAACAGCGTACACGCATCAGCTTATTCAGTGTTGTGACTCCACGGTACACAGTCTCATAGTCAGCGAATATCTTGCGAAACCAAACGTTCGGAGTACTCAACTTATCCGATTCCGTAGCCGTCCAGTAATATCCGGATTCTCCGACAAAAGTCAGCCAAAGATTCAAACCGGCGCCAGCATATCTATTGGAATTCGAAACGTTTCCTGCCAACCGGAGATTCATGCCTAAACCGTCTTTTCCCTGTCGGAGCAACGTGGCTTCCCGGTCTCCGCGCCATCCTTCCGCATTAGCATCCCGCTCGGACATGCCCAACGCCATCTCCAAATCTTTCCAATCCTCGTCGGTTGGCAAGCGCCACCCTTCCGGACACAAAGCTTTAGCCTCTTCCCACGTGTAGAAATTACCATATTCCTCGTAATCCGCTTCCAAATTGGTGGTAGTATAAACACTAACGGCACAAGGTACCCCCAACACATTGTACGTGCACTCATAATAAGGTGCCGTTTCATAATATTTCAGATTCGAAGTCATCCATTCCAGATTGCCGACCCGTATCCATTCATAGGTGTTAGCATCGCGTTCATCCGTATAGGTTCCGCTTGCCGCCGGACGAATTTCCGGCAACTTATCTTCCTTGCTACACGAGCCCAAAACAGCACAGCAGCACACCAATATAGCTATTGCATATCCTTTCATAATCAATTGAATTTAATTCCCATTGCATCGATCAACGGTTTCATAATATTATATTTCTGCCTTGTATACTCTTGCCAATCGTTAGCCCCGTACTTTGCGAAAAATTCTTCCTCCGTCATCGACGCGCAAGCTTTAATATAAGCGCGGGCATCCTCATCTTCTGAGGGAAAAACTTCCTCATACGGGTCTTCCAGGAATCCGTATTCCAAAGGATCCAGCCTATCACCATAGTAATCCGTTTTGGGTTGATCATAGTAATAAGTACCCAGTTTAAAAAACTTTTCAGCCGGACTCCCCTCATATTTACTGCCCCATCCCCAATAATCAGGGTTTACCCAAGTGGCAAGGATCAAATCACAACAAATATCTTGTCCGTACGATTTTTTCTGCTTTTCATCAGTCAATTCCCACAGCTTACTGATATTCAATGCCAAACAACGCATATTACTAAAAGACAGAGGAGAAGCATTATACGTATAATCCCCGTCTGTATAATAATATTCATCAATCCCGCTGGTCGCCATAATGGAATAAGGCAACATACCTTTAGCATTCGGCACAAAATAACGGCACAGGAAATCGGCAACCTGACGTTTCTGCTCCAAGGTTTGCAAATAGTCAAACTGATAACGATAATACCCTACTCCGGTAAGGACATATTCCAACCCCACTAGTTCCGTTTCATACCAGGGATTTCCATATCCGTCCACCCCTTTATACTCGTGCCGGAGCGTATCGTTGAAAAGGAGAAAACAACCCGTATTTTTGTAAAATTCTTCCCTGAGTTTCGACTCTTCATCTGTTGCCCCGGGAAGCGGCGCGAAAGAATCGGGCGTATGACTCGGAGTCAACGCATCTTCCTTTTGACAGGCATACAGACATCCTGACAAAACAATAATATAAAGCAATACTTTCGATTTCATATCTCGTTTCATTTAAATATTCATTAATGACCGGGAGTTTCCGGATCTACCGAACGCAACGGACGCTGATGGCTTGCCAATGTATTCTGAAAATCTACCACCTCTTTTGGCAACGAAAGGGTATAGGCAGCATCCTCATCTTCCTTCAACGTATAAGACTTTGTTTCAAGGAGTTTTGGAGGATAGTCCTGATAAGTGGCATGATAATGCGTAATCTTTTTAGAATATGGGAATTTCTCACATACCCGGTAGCGACGCAAATCGAACCAACGATGACCTTCGAGGCAGAGTTCACACTGACGCTCGCGACGGATGAGGTCAACCAATTCCTTACCGCCCGCCGTAATTTCGGAACTTGTTTTCAAGCGGTTGTCACGCAGGGTTTTGAGCAATTGACGGGCTGCCGCTTCATCGCCCGAATAAGCCGCCGCTTCCGCTGCATTCAGATAAGCTTCTGCTGTCCGGAACATAAAATGGTCCGAAGATTCCTTATATCCAGCTTCCCATCCTTTCGCCTTAACAAACACCCATTCATCGGTTTTTACATTACCTGTCGAATAACCTCCAACATTATCCAACATGATATAATATTGGGTGCGCCAATCATTTTCTCCATCAAAAGCCAACCTCAAATCATCGGAAATAATATAGTTCGGATAAGTCCCATCGCTCCCTCGACGATTATAGACATACTCTGCTAACGCATATCCTCCCATGGAAAAAATCATCTCGGGCGAAGTTTTAGTAAACACTTCACTTCCGGAGGTATATGCATTCAAATCCAACAAACTGTTGTGCCTCATTAACACACTGTCCGCATATTCTCGGGCTTTCTCCCAATCCTGCATATAAAGATACACCCGGCTTTTCAACAGATACACGGCCGTAATGTCGGCACGATAAGGAAGATTTTTCACCTCATTGTCCTTCAGATAAGCATTGGCTTCGTCCAAATCAGTAAGTACCTGTACGTAAACTTCCTGCACAGTGTTCACCGTATAATCCTTGTCCTCCACATACTCCGTCAGTTTAATCGGCACAGCCGGCGTATTGAGATTCCGGGCGCAATAAGGCTGCCCATAAAGATTCGCCAGGGTAAAATAATAAAGGGCGCGCAGGAAATGGGCTTCTCCCTTGATACGTTTCTGCTGCAACTCCTCCCTGGTATTGTTTGCCGGTAGATCGTCGGCAGAAGCCAATACCATATTGCAAATGTTGATACAAGTATACGCCTGTTGCCAATCCTTATTTTCCGGCGTACGGGCACTCCCTTCGAATGGAAGCCCCACATCCTGCTGCCACGTATGCCAGCCGAACATAGGCATCCGAATCCCTTTATCCCCCCCATTCGTTGCTTTGTATATATCCAATTCATCCGACATAAAATGGGAAACCTTAAAAAAATCATTCTCGTTCAGTTTCGCTGTCGGCAAATACCCGCTTCCCGCCAATACTTCATCCAGGTCATCCAAAGACCCCACTTTGGCAAGATCCTGTGAATATTCCTTCAGAAAATTAGAGGAACACCCACCGAATAATCCCACCAAACAACAAATTATCAATAATTTTCTCATAAATTCCATGTTTTAAAATGAAACGGTTAATCCTAAAGTGTATGTCGGGCGTTCGCTCAATTGAATCGTAGCGAAACCTCCCTGCGTCGGGGCCTGTCCTTTCAACTCTTTCGCAGAAATGGTAAAGAGATTGGTTGCCGAGAGCGACAATTCCAAACGCGACAAACAGAGCTTTTTCAAAATATCCTCAGTGAACTGATAAGTCAGACTCAAATTGGAACATTTCAGGTAATTGCCACTGACAATACGATTATTGCCGTAATCGTACATCTCCCAAATCGAAGTCGACAAAGGCTGCACTTTACCGCTATAGCTTCCCAATGTGCTCCAATGTTTGCTATATTGTTTATAATTGGCCTGTCCCTCTCCGATAATCGCCGGGATATCGGTATAACGCTCATCACCCGGTTTCCGCCAACGCCTCAAGTAATCTTTACTGGCATTATTTTCGGGACGAATATCATTGGCCTTTCTCGACTCATCAGTAGAAGCGTTGTACATGGCAAATAGCCGGATCTTATTTCCGAGACTATAAGCAAAATTGCCGCTCAAACGAATATTTTTCCAACGCAGCGTTGTGCTTACATTCCCGGACATCGTCGGTTCACGCCGCCCGGAAGCCTCCAACACACGGATATAAGTGTCGTATTTATTCAAACCAAACAACAATTCGGGATTATCTTCATAGTCGTCAAACACCGGAGCACCACTTGCAGAACTCAATCCCATAAACTTGTAAGAATAAAACGTCCCGATCGGTTTCCCTTTTACCAAAGCTCCCCCGCTGAGAAAATCGGAGAGCTCGAATTGGTCTACGTCCGCTTTACTTTTCATTTTATTGAAAGTTTTAGAGAAAGAAGTCGATACAGACCAATACCAGTCGCTCGTCTGGATCGGCAAGAAAGTCAATGACACATTATAACCGTGGTTGTCGATATCGCCCTTATTGACCTTGTAGGTATTATTAGGAACCCCATTCATGGAGGCAATTGTTTTGTCCATGAAAGCATCCTCCGTGTGTTTCCACCAGTACTCCGCCTCTACCATCACTTTGCGTTGAAATAATCCAAATTCTGCTCCAAGATTATAGGAACTGGTCGTTTCCCATTTCAATCCCGGATTAGGCCAACGACTCACAACAGCCACATTTTCCCCCTTATTATTCATCGGCTGTTTAGAAATAATCATGACCGGACTTTGGTCTTTGAGCATGTTCCCCTGATAACCGAACGAAGCTTTCAACCGGAGAAAATCCAGCCATTGGGCTTCTTTTATTCCGCCCAATTCGGAAACATTCCAGTTAGCCGATGCCGACCAAATGGGCAAAAACTTGTCATTACTCTGGTCGCCAAACGCATTGGAACCATCCACACGGGCATTGGCATTCAACGTAAAATAGCCCAAATAACTATAGGAAAGAGACAAATACCCCGACATTGTGTTGTTTTTATTATCCGCCAAAGAGGCAGGATGCTGCAACACCCATTCAGCATAATAGGGCCATTTCTCTGGGTCGATGTCCTTCACGAAGCTCATCCCCCGGTCTTTGTAATAACCGCGGTCGGTGTGGGCATAACTCCGGTTGCGCGCGGAATTCATTTCGAAACCGACGGAACCGCTAATATTGTGCTGGTTCAACTCGCCGAAAGAATGATTGGCGTTTGCCTGCAAACGGATAGTATAAGCATTGTTACCCGATTGATTATAAGATAATTCCCCACCATATGGCAATAAACTGTTTCCTCCCTCCTCTCTGGACGGCCCCCCAGGATAGAGTGGCGGCAGTTCATGCCGCTCCTCCGGCAACACGCCGTATTCCGTCAAACGCAATTCCGCCACATGATTGGTCTTCTCACCCCACCAGCCCTCTTGGATGGTATTCGAGGTCTGATACGAAGCAATCGCGCTGGCATTCAGCCAACTGGCAATATTAAACTGCAAATTTGCCGTCACAGACAAACCGGAACCGCGTTGCTCATAGGAACTGTTTTCCAATTCATTGAGAATGTTATAATTAAATTTATGATTATTGTACTGAGAATGCCTTTTTTCTACATAAAAATACTCACCATTTTCATCGAAAGCGGGCAATGCGCGAGTGGTCTTATAGGCATACTCCATCGGGTTCAAATCCTGCTGGTAATAGCGGCGGGAAGAAATATTTCCGTTCATCTGCAACGAAGCACGCATCCAGGGCGTTAAATTAGCATCTAAATTCAAGGCTGCCGTATAACGTTCGTTATTGTCTTTCCAAACAACATCGTTGTCGCGCGTGTAGCCGATGGAAGCGTAATAACTGGCATCCGACGAACCGCCGGAAATACTGACGGTGTGCGAATGCGACAGAGAATTCCGGGTCAGCAGGTCGAACCAATCGGTATTCATTGTCTCGAGGCGATCCACCTCTTTCCGGAATTGCTCATCGGTCAATTCGTGATTATAAAACTTCGTCAACAGGCCCTCGTAACCGACATTAGGCATGTCCATGACAAAGGGATAATGCTGTGCCACCAATTCGCGGGAAAACTGGATACGCTCTTTTGAATTCATCACATTGACCGAACGGTCATTGTAAGAGGGACGCTGCCGGAAAGTGGTGTTCATTGTATAGTTGACAACAGGGCGTCCGACACGACCTCTTTTCGTGGTGACCACAATCACGCCGTTGGCGGCACGGGTACCGTACAAAGCCGTAGCAGCCGCGTCCTTCAACACGTCGATACGCTCGATGTCCTGCGGGTTGATACCGGCAATGGCATTCCCGATCCGGTTGATATAATCAGGGTCGTTCAGGTCGGCCGTCGGTACATCCACCGGATCCTGCATCACGATGCCGTCCAGCACCCACAACGGTTCGCGGTTACCGATGAGCGTGGAAGTACCGCGGATACGCAGTTTCGGCACTACGCCCACCTCGCCGGAGTTGCTCATGAAAATCAAGTCAGGGATACGGCCCTGCAACATCTGGTCGATGGAATTAACCCCCGGAATATTCAAATCCTCCATTTTCACGGTAGTTACGGAGCTGGTGGATTTCCGGCGATCTACCGTCTGGTAACCGGTGATCACCACTTCATCCATTTGTGTGGATTCCTCTTGCATAGTTATATTGATTTCTTTTTGTCCGGTATAAGCCAATTCCCGGGTTTTCATACCGATAAAAGAGAAAATCAAACGAATATCTTTCGAATCAGGTAATTCAATGCTGTAATTTCCGTTCACATCGGTAACCACCCCCATTGTCGTTCCTTTTATCATCACCGTTACGCCGGGCAGGGGATGCCCTTTTTCATCTTTCACCATTCCTTTGATACGACGGGCTGACATTTGCTGGGTCATTTCTTTCTTAATGATAATTTTGTTACTTACCACTTCGAAATTCAACCCTGTCCCTAAAAGACAATGGTTCAACACAGCACGGATTTCACTGTTATTGAAATCCACCGTCAGTGGTGCCACATCTTTCAGTTGCTCATGATTGTAAATAAACGAATAATCAGATTGCCGCTCAATCAGTTCCAGCACTCGTTCAAGCGAACTTTCTTTTACCGAGAATGTCACACGGGCACTCTGCGAATACACGGACGCCGTCACCTGTATAAAACTGGCACACAGCAGAAAAGTAGTCAATTTCATCATATTGATCACTTTTTTTAAAATACAGTTCTTTCGAAACCGTAAATGTCGGTTTTTTCTCATAAATTTGTTTTACTAATGATTAAACATTCGTTGTTTATTTTTGTGGATACCGGGAAGGGCCAATTCCCGGTATCTCATTTTGATATGATTTTACTCCGAAACAATTAATATTTGTCCTTCAAGCGAAAATTGCACACTTCCCGTTTTTTGTAAAAATTGTAAAAGTTCCCGAATATCACTATGTCGTTCTATTTTTCCGGTATAATGAAATTTTTTCAATTCTTCTTTACTGAAAACTACCTGAATGTCATACCAACGGGCCAATGTAGCAAGAACCTTTTCCAGACTTTGATATTTGAAAACAAATGTCCCGTCTCTCCAGGCAGTAAATTCATAGGGATCTACCTCTTTAATTGTCACTTGACCATCATCAATCCGCAACTGCCGGTCAGGTGTCAAAGCATATTTCCGATGATCTACTGTAACTTCCACTTTCCCTGTTACCAGCGTAGTGGCAAACTCGTTATCATACGTATTAACGTTAAAACTCGTTCCCAGCACACGAATTTCTTTATCCTCCACTTCCAGTACAAAAGGCTGTTCCGTATTTTTTGCCACTTCGAAATAAGCCTCTCCCTTCAGCAACCTTATCCGGCGTTCGTCCCCGATGAAGCGTGCCGGAAACTCCAATTCGGAACAGGAATTGATCCAAATGCAAGTTCCGTCTGCGAGCAGCATATTATATTCCCCGGCAGTAGGAACTACGATGCGAAGGTATTCGGTTTGTTCTTCCACACTATCTTTTTCATGCCCGGTAACGACCAGTCTTCCCGTCTTTTCCGTCTTCAATTGTGCTCCTTTCACCTGGGTATCGATGGACTTCAAACTATCCAGTATATAATGTTCTCCCGTCGCCAATTGTAGATAAGCACGGGTGTTTCCCGGTTCAGGCAACGAATTTGTCACCACTGTAACCGGTTCGACTTCCGGATTCAAAGCATAATATACCGACAGTCCCATTGCCAGAACCAATACAGCTACAGCAGCATAACGTACCGAACGGACAAACAAAGACGGACGACGAAGTTTTTGCTGTATAGCCTTCCAGCCGGCTTCCTTATCATTCCGAGCACAAAAATTTATTCGGTCAGCCAATCCGCGGACATCGTTCACTCTTTCCAACAATTCTTTATTTGCAGGTCTTTGCTCCGCCCATTTTTCCAAAGTCCGGATTTCTTGGGGCGACAACTTCCCATCCAACCAATCTTTGATTCGCCGACTCCGTTCTTCCACCACGCTGTATTTATCGTTGTTCATATCTTTTAATCTTCTCAATAATCTATTATAGATACGTAGAAGTCGGACAAGAGAATGACAAGGAACGTCACTTTTTTTGAAAAAAATTAAAAATATGCAGAATTCAGGAATGGCAATTTTCCACTTAAAGCCCCAATAATACGGTAATAATAAATAAATCTTTGAGTCGGACTTTCAACTGTTGACGCGAACGGGCTTTGTGGGTTTTGACGGTATTTATGGAAATATGAAGTATTTCGGCTATCTCCGTATTATTTTTTCCTTCGAGATGCAGGAGAATTACTTTTCGCTGTTCTTCCGGTAAACGATCGATTTCTTGCATAACAAGCCGATAGACCTCCTCCTCTACCACCATATTGCAATAATCTTCTTCAGATTCGAGCATCCGATACTCATCGGAATATTTTTCCAGCATCTTCACACTCCGTAAATGATCGATACAGCGATGACGCACAGCCTGATAAAGATACATTTTCAGATGCAGTTCCGATTCTATGGTAGCACGCACTTTCCATAAATTGACAAAAACATTTTGAACAATATCCAATGCCACTTCCCTGTCGTGCGTCATTCGGTTCCCGAACAGACACAGCGCATCATAATACATATCGTAATAATGACGAAATGCCTCTTCTTTTCCCTGAATAAAAGAATTCAATATCGCTTGCCCCGTTAATATATCACGTCCCATTCCTATACAAAATGCTCCTCAAAATATTTCAAAAATAAAGAAAATATTCAAAATACATTCTATACAAAAACGACATTTATTCTAAATTATGCAATCAATAGAAATTTTCATATTGACACAAGCGATTTAAACAAAAAACAGAACATTTTCAAACAACAGTTTTCATCAGTTCCCGGATCATCTTACGCGAGAATTTTCCCTTAATGTGTAGCCATATTTGTTCCTGCCCCTCTTTTATCATCACTAAAAACTGGCGAACAACCTTTTGTTCTTCACGGGCATAAATCTTTATATTTTCTCCATTTTCGCTTATACTCAGCAATTCTTCCAACTCATTGTGTTCTATAAAAGCATCTACTTCCACAGGTAAATGTTTGGCATCCTCACATACCAAAATGCGGCAAGAGGAACAATGTCATATCAAATCGCAAACCCCGTTTTCTTCTCCTCCAACAAACAAGGAAGCGACAAAACATCCGAAACCATTGATCTTACAGGTAAATACCCCTTCTACGTCTTTGTACTTTTTACATAAGTCGTCAAAATTCTTTACAGGCTGTGCTGCTGCCGGAAGGAAGAAAGCAGCCAACAAAACCACGATATAAATCCCCTTTTTCATACGTTTCATATTCATTATATTATTATGGTTTATCGGTTTTTCTCCCGGGAAGCATCTTTCACTTTATCCAGATATTCTATCCCATCGATCTGAACAGATTTAGCCAAACGGGATATCTTTTTCAAATCTATTTTGCCCGTAAAATTCATCAGGACGAATTCATCGTTGTTCGAAACCAGAATCACCAATTCTGCGATATATCCTTTGTTTTCCCGAATATACATCCAGACCTCTTCCTGTTCCTCTTTTATGCTCATCAGTTCCTCATATCCCGTTTTTTTCTCTATCATCAATTTCACCTGAGCAAAATACTTACCGATTTCCTGATCGGCCACAATAATTTTCATTCCCGTCAGATTCTGAATAATACCTTCTGTTTCTTCATCGGTAATATCCGCTATCAATTGAAACATTTTCGAACTGACATTTACCTGAGTAAAAACTCCCTGATCGTTTTGTTTATTCAAAAAATCGGTTACCAGATCCTGAGCCTTTCCACTCAATAGCAGGATGGTAAAACATAACATCATACCTAACTTTTTCATAATCTTATTCTTTAATAAACCGAGTTATTTCCTTTACTTCGCTCATATTCTTTTCTACAATCTTTTGTCCTTGGTTCAGCTTCAACGCAACATAGCTCAACGCCTGACGCACCTCGGTCAACGCCTGTTCCGGCGTTTGTTCTGTCAATATCACCGTTTGCTCCTGCTGTACGACAAACGCTCTCAAAGCTATCGATATGAGCACAACTGCTGCTATTCCGACTCCGATCCTCCGCCAGGAAACCACCGATGCCTGCTGCTGCCGTATTCGGTTCAAAATCTTCCGGTCAAAATCCTCACTCAACCGAATCCGACGCTCTTCCTGCTGATAAACAAATAACTCCCGATATTTACGTAAATACAAAGGTAGCTCCTTCGTCTGCGTAAAATAAATCCGCAATTTTTCTTCTTCGGCCGGTGTTGTCTCACACTGCCAATATTTTTCCAGCAAATTTTCTATTTCTCTAGAGTCCATAGTTTTCCAATTTTAAACAGGATTCCCTGACTTTTTTCCGTGCCCGGAACAAATATACTTTCACTTGTTCTTCAGTTAGCCGGAGGGTTTCTGCAATTTCCGTATAACTCATTCCTTCAATATCCCTCAACTGCATAATATCGCGCTGCACTCCCGGAAGCCCGGCCATCAGCCGGTGCAACACGTTTAGTTTCTCCGCCTGAACCATATTTTCAAAAGGCCCGGCATACATTTCCTGGTCATATCCGACCATTAAAGAGATATTTCGGTTTTCCTTCAATTCCAGCCGGTTCAATGCCAGATTCCGGGTCATGGTATAGCAATAAGCTTCCGGATTAGTAACCTCTGGTAGTTCCCTCTTCCACACTTTCAACATGACTTCCTGAACGATATCTTCTGCTTCTTCCTTACTATGGATAATATGCCAGGCTATCCGGAATAACCTATCTTTTAAGGGAAGTATCAGAGATATAAATTCATTTTCTTTCATAGTTACAACTAAACTGACAATAATAAGACAGGCCAGCCAATGAAAAGTTACAACAAAAAAGAAAAAGTCCCGACATTTTCGACACTTTTGGCTTTTTTGATTCCTTCAACTAAAAATCCAACAAGATTTTCGGAGCCATTCGTACAAACGATACCCCCCATCTTATAAAAAAATAATCCTGTGTAAATTACTCTACACAGGACCATTTTTTATTTAGTAGGAGAAAGAATTACTTATTTCCTCTTTGCTTATATTCCTCCAACCCTTGTTTCAGGAATTCGACGAAAGCATCCTTATCGAGGTTGTGTCCCCGGGCGGGAGCTAAAACATGCTGTTGCAGATTGTTGTCGCGTCCTCCGCGGCTATCCAACAGAATGTAGTTCGGCTGAGCATTGGAATCGAATTTCTTAATCTGGAAATCGGCATTCTTTTTACCTAAAGTTTTTTTCTTCTTACCGTCATATTCAGAAACATACCATTCGTTTTCGGGTAATGTTGTTTTGTCGTCCACATAAAGAGCAACAACCACAAAGTCATTCTTCAACATTTGCATAACCCGGGGATCAGCCCATACCGTTTGTTCCATTTCACGGCAGTTTACACATCCGTGTCCGGTAAAGTCGATAAACAAAGGTTTATTCTGAGCCTGTGCACATTTTAAAGCTTGTTCGTAATCGAAATATCCGTCCAAACCGTGAGCCAGATGTAAGAAATCTGCATATTTCGGAGCTTCACATTCCGATGATTTGGCAGTACCCGATACAGCTACGCCATTTGCTGTGATTTGTTTTACATTTTCACGAACGATCCGGTTGATATCAAAGTCGATCGTTTCCTGCGGCGGGAAATAACCGGCCAAAGCCTTCAAAGGAGCACCGAACATACCGGGTATCAGGTATACCACAAAAGTAAAGGTTGCAATGATAAATGCCAAACGAGGCACTCCGATATATTTTAGTTCACTATCGTGAGCAAATTTGATTTTGCCCATCAGATACAAGCCCTGAAGTGTGAAAATAGTTACCCAAATAGCGATATAAATCTCGCGGTCCAGCAATCCCCAGTGGTAAGTTTGGTCGGCCACCATCAGGAATTTGAATCCCAATGCTACTTCTATAAATCCTAACACCACTTTTACAGCGTTCAACCAACCTCCTGATTTCGGCAAGTTGCTCAATTTAGAGGGGAAGAAAGCGAAGAAACCGAAAGGCAATGCCACGGCAACAGAGAATCCTAACATACCGATAATAGGCCGTAATACAGATCCCCGGGCAGCTTCTACCAACACAGTACCTACAATCGGAGCCGTACAGGAGAAAGATACCAATACCAGCGTAAACGCCATAAAGAAAGCTCCTACATAGCCACCTTTATCGGCCTGAGCATCCGATTTATTGACAATCCAGGAAGGTAATACGATTTCAAAAGCTCCAAAGAAAGAAGCGGCAAAAATCATAAAGATAACGAAGAAGAATACGTTAGGAATCCAGTTTGTACTCAACCAGTTGATAAAATCCGGCCCTAACAACATAGAAATGATCAACCCCAAAGCTGTATAAATAGCAATGATCGACAAAGAGAAGAAAATCGCTTTTGCTTTTGCTTTTGCTTTGTTAGCATCTCCATGCATAAAGAAAGACACCGTCATCGGAATCATCGGGAACACACAAGGCATCACGACAGCAGCAAGACCGGCAGCAAATGCACCCCAGAAAAACAACCACATAGACTCGTCTTTCTGAGTTTCTTCTTTTGCCGGAGTAGCCTCCACTTTTTCTTTGGCAACAACCGGTTCACCCACTTTTATATCGAAACTCTCGTCGAACATCACGCATTGTCCTTCACGACATACCTGATATTCTACCGTTCCATGTATAGAAGCCACCGACTGATCGACAATTTTTACTTTTTGAGTAATCACATACTCATTATCGAACGACCAAACATCTACACCGAAAATATCATCATGTTCCTTTTTCGGTTCATTTTCAGTAGCTTTACCCAGTAACTCCACACCTTTTCCGCTTTCTTCAAAATTCAGTGTAGTAGCCATCGGACCACCGGCAGGGGTATACATCGAATAAATATGCCAGCCCGGCTGCAATTGAGCCTTCAATACCAGTTCATATTCATTGTTTCCCAGACTTTTCTGAGAAAACGACCATCTTGCAGGATTCTCAACCTGAGCACTCACAGAGAATACTCCAATCAAGAATGTCAACAAAAAAGCAAACAATCCTTTTTTCATAAATTTTCAAGTGTATTATTAATAAATAGTCTAAATTTTATCGAGCTCTACACCATTCCCGTGTAAAATTGCACACAAAAATATTATTAATTTTTTTTCACACCCGTTCCGTGAAAAAGTTTAACATATAATTAATGGCTCCGCAAACGTTTTTCAAGTTTATTTAAGAAGCAGAGGAAACTGTTCCGAAAATCAAGCAGAGTTCTCCCGAATTCCACCATTCGGACGGGCGTTATTCCCGAGCGTTTTTCAATTTTCCAGTTCCCGGTTATATCGGTTGTAGAAATGATATTCGTAAATATAATAGGATGGAATATCGACCACCTTTAAAGAAATACGATACCGAAACGCCCATTTACGCCGCAATGAAAAAAATCCTTTTTTGAGATAAGCACCAACAAAAGGATGTACTTTCAAAATAATACTTTTATTCTTTTTCTCGCAAACCTGATATTCCAGTTCATCTTCGATTTTATCAATCAGCAGGATAGCAGCTTCGGCCTTACCGGTACCATGACAGACAGGACATAGCTCCGTTGTATCCACAGTCATCGCCGGCCGCACACGCTGACGGGTAATCTGCATCAAACCAAACTTACTCAGCGGCAAAATCGTATGCTTGGCCCGATCAATTTCCATGCACTCTTTCATTTTATCGAATAGTTTCTGGCGATTTTCCGCCTTTTGCATATCGATAAAATCGATGACGATAATTCCGCCCATATCCCGCAATTGCAATTGTCTGGCTACTTCTTCGGCCGCAGCTAGGTTGACTTCCAATGCATTGGTTTCCTGATCATCCCCCAACTTGGTCCGGTTACCACTATTCACATCGATAACATGGAAAGCTTCGGTGTGCTCGATAATCAGATAAGCTCCGTTTTTAAAAGACACTGTCTTTCCCAGTGAAGATTTGATCTGTTTGTCTACCCCGAAATGGTCCAGAATCGGTATTTCCGGAGAGACATATTTGACGATATCCTGTTTTTCCGGAGCGATAGTAGAGAGGAAATGCCGGATTTCTTTACTCAAAGTGATATCGTTTACATATACATTCTCAAAAGAAGGGTTGAGAATATCGCGAAGAATTGCACTGGTACGATCAATTTCTCCCAGAATCAACTTTGGAGGTTCCATATCCCGGATATGTTTGAAAGCCGTCTCGAATCTCTCAACCAATTCTTTCAATTCTGCATCAAACACAGCCACCTTCTTTCCTTCGGCCACAGTCCGCACGATCACCCCGTAATTTTTAGGCTTGATACTTTCTATCAGGCGTTTCAACCGTTTCCTCTCTTCTGGAGACTTTATTTTCTGAGATACCGAAACTTTGTCCGAAAAAGGCATCAATACCAGGTTACGTCCCGCAATACTTAATTCCGATGTCAGGCGGGGTCCCTTCGTAGAAATCGGCTCTTTAGCTACCTGAACAGCCACCCACTGTCCGACGGTCAGAATATCGGAGATTTTCCCGTTTTTACTGATTTCCGGTTCTAACTTCAGTTTAGATACCGGCATACCTTTCCGGGCAATACATTGTTTAATATAACTATCCAAAGAATGAAACTGCGGACTTAAATCCAGATAATGCAAAAAAGCATCTTTCTCATACCCCACATTTACAAAAGCAGCATTTAATCCAGGCATAATTTTTTTCACTTTTCCCAGATAAATATCACCGACAGCAAACTG